>NZ_JBYTEO010000003.1:0-8607 GCF_058791355.1 Pseudomonas sp. EB271-G4-1 | reverse complement strand
GCAACCAAACATCAAAAAAGGCTACTCGAAAGAGTGGCCTTTTTTGTATCTGTAGAAAAAGTCCTTTCGCAACAATGATCTGTCACTGTGTGGTGAGCCTTGCGGGCCACCGATGCGCTGGGTTCCGACTATGCTCAATCGCACATTCCACACCCTACGACTGAAGACGAACTGGCACCGGGACCCGGTGCCAGGCGTTAATATTCGTGATTATTTTTTTCTACAGGGATTGGTAACTTGGCTGGATACCCCCATCCTGTCGCGCACAATCCAAGAGGTGATTGATGCGCGCCAACTCGTCTGATCCACAAGACACCGTCACAGCTACCCAACCGATCAAGGCGCAGCGGCTGCGTTTGCTTGACTTGATCAGCAAATACCGCCAACCCATCGGCCTGGCGGTCACCCTGCTGCTGTTCACCATTGCGCTGATAGCCTGCCGTCACTTGTTGAGCGAACTCGACCTGGACGCTTTGCACGACTCGATCCTCGAGGTTCCGCAACCGGCACTGCTGGGTGCGCTGGGCGCTACCGTCGCGGGCTTCATCATTCTGCTGGGATACGAATGGTCGGCCAGCCGTTACGCAGGCGTCAATCTGGCACCGCAAACCTTGGCGCTGGGCGGTTTCACCGCCTTCGCGATCGGCAATGCCATCGGTCTTTCGATGCTGTCCGGCGGCTCGGTCCGCTACCGCCTGTATGCGCGCCATGGCCTGGGGGCCACTGAAGTCGCACGCATGACGCTGTTCGCCAGCCTCTCGCTCGGCTGCGCCCTGCCACCGCTCGCCGCGCTGGCGACACTCAGTGACCTGTCCGAAGCCTCCGCCGCCCTAAGGCTTTCGCCGGTTCTGCTGGGCAGCATCGCGACGGCTGTGTTGTTGCTGTTCTCGGTACTGGCCATCGGCATCTACCGTCGGCGCCTGCCGGAACAACCGTACGCCGACAACCTCCTGGTGCAGATCGGCCGCCGCACCTTGCGCCTGCCCGGGCGCCGCCTGACGTTCCTGCAACTGGTCATTACCGCACTCGACGTGGCCGCCGCCGCCACGGTGCTCTATTTGTTGTTGCCCGAAGCGCCGCCGTTCGGCGCGTTTCTCCTGGTTTACCTGCTGGCCCTGGCCGCTGGCGTGCTCAGCCATGTTCCGGGCGGGGTCGGCGTGTTCGAAGCGATCTTGCTCGCGGCCTTCTCCGACAAACTCGGTGCCGCGCCGCTGGCCGCCGCCCTGCTGCTCTACCGCTTGATCTATGTGGTGCTGCCGATGCTGGTGGCCTGCCTGTTTCTGTTGATCAGCGAAGGCCAGCGCCTGTTTCAGACGCGCCAGACCTTGCGCGCTGCCTCAGGCCTGGCCGCGCCGATATTGGCGGTGCTGGTGTTCCTGTCCGGCGTTGTACTGCTGTTCTCCGGCGCGACCCCGGAAATCGACACGCGCCTTGAACATATCGGCTTTCTGATCCCGCACCGCCTGGTCGATGCTTCGCACTTTGGCGCCAGCCTGATCGGCGTGTTGTGCCTGTTGCTGGCCCAGGGCCTGCGTCGTCGACTGTCGGCTGCCTGGATGCTGACCACCATTTTGCTGCTGGTTGGCGCCCTGCTCTCCCTGCTCAAGGGTTTCGACTGGGAGGAGGCCAGCCTGATGGTGCTGACGGCGAGCCTGCTGGGGGTGTTCCGGCGTTCGTTCTATCGCCCCAGTCGCCTGACCGAAGTGCCGTTCTCCCCGTTATACCTGGTGGCCAGCGTGTGCGTACTCGGCGCCTCGATGTGGCTGCTGTTATTCGCGTACCAGGACGTGCCATACAGCCATCAACTCTGGTGGCAGTTCACCCTCGATGCCGATGCCCCCCGCGGCTTGCGCTCGCTGCTCGGCGCGGCGGTCCTGCTGGTGGTGGTATCCCTGACCTGGTTGCTACGCACCGCTCGCCCGGTCATCCACCTGCCGACAGCCGATGAACTGGAGCGCGCAAGCAAGATCCTCATGGCATCCGCGCAACCGGATGGCGGCCTGGCCTTGACCGGCGACAAGGCACTGCTGTTCCACCCCAACGACGAGGCGTTCCTGATGTACGCCCGCCGCGGCCGCAGCCTTGTAGCACTGTATGACCCGATCGGTCCCGGCCAGCAACGGGCGGAAATGATCTGGCAGTTCCGCGACCTGTGCGACATCCATCACGCCCGCCCCGTGTTCTATCAAGTGCGTGCGGAGAACCTGCCGTACTACATGGACATCGGCCTGACCGCGATCAAGCTCGGCGAAGAAGCCAGGGTCGACCTCAAGCGCTTTGACCTCGAGGCCAAGGGCAAAGAGATGAAGGACCTGCGCTACACCTGGAACCGTGGCACCCGCGATGGCCTGTCGCTGGAAATCCATGAACCAGGCCAGGCGCCCATGGATGAGCTCAAGGTGATTTCAGATGCCTGGCTGACCGGCAAGAACGTGCGCGAGAAAGGCTTCTCCCTCGGCCGCTTCAGCGACGATTACCTCAAGCACTTTCGCATTGCCGTGATCCGTTTCGAAGGGCGCCCGGTGGCGTTCGCCAACCTGCTCGAGACCTACAGCCATGACCTGGCCAGCCTCGACCTGATGCGCGCGCACCCGGACGCCCCCAAGCTGACCATGGAGTTCATGATGGTCGGCCTGATCCAACATTATAAGAGTCACGGATACGCGCGTTTCAGCCTGGGCATGGTGCCGTTGTCGGGGTTGCAACCCCGTCGGGGTGCACCCTTGACCCAGCGCCTGGGCTCGATGGTCTTCCGCCGTGGTGAGCAGCTCTACAACTTCCAAGGCTTGCGCCGCTTCAAAGACAAGTTCCAGCCTGACTGGGAACCCCGTTATATGGCCGTGCCCGCCGGACTCGATCCGCTGGTGGCCTTGGCCGACACTGCCGCCCTGATCGCGGGCGGCTTGACTGGATTGGTGAAACGCTGATGATTCAACGCTCCCTGCGCTATGTACTGGGCACCCTGGTAGTGGTGGCCCTGATTCTCGGTGGTGGCTACTGGTACCTCAAACGCCCGGCACCGGAACCGACCCTCGAACTGCTGACCCCAACCGATGGCGCGGCGATGACCCGCGTGATCCCCGGCACCACGCCAAAGGCCCAGGTACTGGTGGCGGTCAACGAAGACCAGAAACTCAGCGACAAGCAATTGCTGACCCTGAGCCGCAGCGGCGCTGCGCAGATCGTCCAGGTGATCCTGCCCAAGGACTGCCTGCTGCAAAGCCGTGCCCTACAGTCGGGCTTGCGGGAACTCAACGGCCCGGCGACCCTGGTCAGCGGGATCGGCCCGGGCGCGGTGCTGGCCTGGCGCTGGTTGTCCGAACAGAAGAACGACAAGGCACAAGCCGTGTCGGTTGACCTGGCCCTGGAAAAACCCGGTTGCACCCACCTGCTGCCAAAGAGCGCCGCCCATGGCCACTGGCTGGTGGCGTGGAATGACAACCCGGACGACACCAGCGCCGGCTTCGTGCGCGACCAGCCCAACGCCGAAACCAGCATCAGCGACTACGACATCAACCTGCCGCAAGTGCTGAACAACGAACTGCGCAAACTGCTGGTCGGTGGCGACAAGGACGCCGGTGGCTTGCAGATACCAGTGGTTGAAGTGCCCGCCGGCCAGGCCAAGGACACCGTCACCTTGTTCCTCTCTGGTGACGGCGGCTGGCGTGACCTGGACCGCGACGTCGCCGGTGAAATGGCCAAGATTGGCTACCCGGTGGTCGGCATCGACACCCTGCGCTACTACTGGCAGCACAAGAGCCCCGAGCAAAGCGCCCTGGACCTCGCCGAGCTGATGCAGCACTACCGGCAGAAATGGGGTACCAAGCGCTTCATCCTGACCGGCTACTCGTTCGGCGCCGATGTGCTGCCAGCCATCTACAACCGCCTGGCAGAGTCCGAGCAGCAACGCGTCGACGCCATTATCCTGCTGGCCTTCGCTCGCACCGGCAGCTTTGAAATCGAAGTCGAAGGCTGGCTCGGCAACGCCGGCAAAGAAGCCGCCACCGGCCCGGAAATGGCCAAGCTGCCCGCCGCGAAAGTGGTGTGCATCTACGGCGAAGAAGAAGTCGACGAAAGCGGCTGCACCGACAAGAGCGCGGTGGGCGAAGCCATCAAGCTGCCTGGCGGCCACCACTTCGACGAGAACTACCCGGCACTCGCGCAGCGGTTGGTGGATGTGATCCAGAAGCGGCAAGTGCAGGAAACTGAAGCCCAGGAGTGATCTGAGTCGCACAAAAAAGCCCCCGCAGCCTGAAGGCTCCGGGGGCTTTTTCGTTCCACACCACACCCCCTGTAGGAGCGAGCATGCTCGCGATGATCTCAGATACACCGCGTTTATCCAGGATTCCCGCGTGAGCGTTGACGACCATCGCGAGCATGCTCGCTCCTACAGTGGGCCTACATCTCCACTTGCGTCCCCAGCTCAATCACCCGATTCAGCGGCAGGTTGAAGAAGCGCAGGTTGCTGTTGGCGTTTTTCAACATGAAGGCGAACAGCGCCTCCCGCCAGCGGGCCATGCCTTCGAGCTTGGAGGCGATGACTGTCTCGCGGCTGAGGAAGTAGGTCGTGCGCATCGGACTGAAATCCAGGTCCTCCAGATGACACAGCTTCAGCGCTTGCGGCACGTCCGGTTCGTCGACGAAGCCAAAGTGCAGGATCACCCGGAAGAAACCCTCGCCGTAGGAGTCGACCTCAAAGCGTCGCGACGGCGGCACGCGCGGAATATCCTCATACACCACCGTCAACAGCACGACTTGCTCGTGCAGCACCTGGTTATGCAACAGGTTGTGTAACAGGGCGTGAGGCACAGCATCTGGCCGCGCAGTGAGGAATACAGCGGTACCCTGAACGCGATGCGGTGGTTGTACGGCGATACTGCTGATGAAAATCGGCAGCGGCAGTCCACCTTCATCCAGACGCTCCACCAACAGTTGCTTGCCTCGCTTCCAGGTGGTCATCAATACGAACAGCGCAATACCGGCAATCACCGGGAAGGCACCGCCCTGGACGATTTTCGGCACGTTGGCGGCGAAGTACAGACCGTCTACCAGCAGGAAGCCCAACAACACCGGTACCGCCAGAATCGGTGGCCACTTCCACAGCAGCAACATGACCGCCGACACCAGGATAGTGGTCATGAGCATGGTTCCGGTCACCGCCACGCCGTAGGCCGACGCCAGGGCGCCGGAAGACTCGAAGCCCAGGACCAACAGAACCACACCAACCATCAGCGCCCAGTTGACGGCACCAATGTAGATTTGGCCCTGTTCGGCGCTGGACGTGTGCTGGGTATGCATACGCGGGATATAGCCGAGCTGGATGGCCTGGCGGGTCAGGGAGAACGCCCCGGAAATCACCGCTTGCGAAGCAATGACCGTGGCCAGTGTCGACAACCCGACCAGTGGGATCAACGCCCAGCTTGGCGCCAGCAGGTAGAACGGGTTGCGCGCAGCTTCTGGATCACCGAGCAGCAAGGCGCCCTGGCCGAAATAGTTCAGCACCAGCGCTGGCAGCACGAGAATGAACCACGCGCGGGCAATCGGCTTGCGGCCGAAGTGGCCCATGTCGGCATACAGCGCTTCGGCACCGGTCAGTGCAAGCACCACGGCGCCAAGGATCGCTACGCCCATGCCGGGATGCTCCCTGAAGAAACGAACACCCCACATCGGGTTCACCGCTTGTAACACCTCCGGATGCTGGGCAATGCCATACAGGCCCAGAGCCGCCAACACCAGAAACCAGGTGACCATGATCGGCCCGAACAGAATGCCGATCCGCGCCGTACCGTGTCGCTGGATCAGAAACAACCCGACCAGCACCACCAATGACAGCGGCACCACCCAATGGTCGATACCCTCGAATGCAAGCCCCAGGCCTTCAATGGCCGACAGCACCGAAATTGCGGGCGTGATCATGCTGTCGCCATAGAACAGCGCCGCGCCGATCAGCCCGCAGACCACCAGCAGCGTGCGCAATTTCGCATGACCTGCCGCCGCTCGCCGAGCCAGCGCGGTCAAGGCCATGATTCCGCCTTCGCCCTGGTTGTCGGCACGCAGTACAAACATCATGTACTTGATCGACACGACCCAGATCAACGACCAGAAGATCAACGCCAGAATCCCAAGCACCCCATCGTGGTTGACCGCTACGCCATAACCACCGGTAAATACCTCTTTGAGGGTGTACAGCGGGCTTGTGCCGATATCGCCATACACCACCCCGACCGCCGCGACCAACATGCCAATCGGATTCGCCGACGTATGCGCGGCGCCCGCAGTCTGACTACTTGCCTGCCCCATCCACCACTCCTACTACCCAGACCCGGGCTTCCATGAAGAAGCACTATGCTTTGTCATGCAGCATGCGCCGTTTTACTTGTTGTTACAGACGTTTTATTGACTGTAAAAAATCGGTAAAGCCCAACGGCGCGAAGCATAGCGCAGCACTCGTCGTATTTCCCTGCATAAAGCTGGTCAAGTGATCGTCTCATCGCTAGAATTGCGCACTTTTTGATCAGAGGCGCCGTTCAAGCGCCCGTCCGTCGGTTTTGCCCAGTTCGGCAAGCGGCGTCACAAAACACCGAGGTTAGACATGTCCACCACTCCTGCGCCGGCCAATCCCAAGGTTGGCTTCGTATCCCTGGGTTGCCCCAAAGCACTGGTCGACTCCGAGCGCATCCTCACCCAGCTGCGCATGGAAGGCTATGACGTCGTGTCCACCTACCAGGACGCCGATGTCGTGGTGGTCAATACCTGCGGCTTCATCGACTCGGCCAAGGCCGAGTCCCTGGAAGTGATCGGCGAAGCCATCAAGGAAAACGGCAAGGTCATCGTGACCGGCTGCATGGGCGTCGAAGAAGGCAACATCCGCAACGTACACCCGAGCGTGTTGGCCGTCACCGGTCCGCAGCAGTACGAGCAGGTGGTCAACGCCGTGCACGAAGTCGTGCCGCCACGCCAGGACCACAACCCGCTGATCGACCTGGTGCCGCCACAAGGCATCAAGCTGACCCCGCGCCACTACGCCTACCTGAAGATTTCCGAAGGCTGCAACCACAGCTGCAGCTTCTGCATCATCCCGTCGATGCGCGGCAAGCTGGTTAGCCGCCCGGTCGGTGACGTACTCGACGAGGCCCAGCGCCTGGTCAAGTCCGGCGTCAAGGAGCTGCTGGTGATCTCCCAGGACACCAGCGCCTATGGTGTCGACGTCAAGTACCGCACCGGTTTCTGGAACGGCGCGCCGGTGAAAACCCGCATGACCGAACTCTGCGAAGCCCTGAGCACCCTCGGTGTCTGGGTACGCCTGCACTACGTTTACCCGTACCCGCACGTTGACGAGCTGATCCCGCTGATGGCCGCCGGCAAGATCCTGCCGTACCTGGACATCCCGTTCCAGCACGCCAGCCCGAAAGTGCTGAAGGCGATGAAACGCCCGGCGTTCGAAGACAAGACCCTGGCGCGAATCAAGAACTGGCGCGAAATCTGCCCGGACCTGATCATCCGTTCGACTTTCATCGTCGGCTTCCCCGGCGAGACCGAAGAAGACTTCCAGTACCTGCTGAACTGGCTGACCGAAGCCCAGCTCGACCGCGTCGGTTGCTTCCAGTACTCGCCGGTTGAAGGGGCTCCGGCCAATGACCTGGACCTGGAAGTCGTGCCGGACGACGTCAAGCAGGACCGTTGGGAGCGCTTCATGGCGCACCAGCAGGCCATCAGCTCGGCGCGCCTGCAAATGCGCATCGGCCGTGAAATCGAAGTGCTGGTCGATGAAGTCGATGAGCAAGGCGCGGTAGGCCGCTGCTTCTTCGATGCCCCGGAAATCGACGGCAACGTATTCATCGACAATGGCAGCAACTTGAAACCGGGCGACAAAGTCTGGTGCAAAGTGACCGACGCCGACGAATACGACCTGTGGGCTGAACAGATCTAGTCGCAAAAAATATGCAAAGCCCCGCTCTCTTGACGAGATGCGGGGCTTTTTTACGGCTATCGTTTGATGAGGAACGGATTCTCATCTCCAATAACCCAAGGGCAGGCTGGCATGCGCCAACATTCGGTCATTCATACCCCAAAACAAAGCGACTACGAAGAATTGACCAGGGTCTGGGAGGCCTCGGTCCGCGCTACCCACGACTTCCTGCCGGACAGCTACATCGAACTGTTGAAGAACCTGGTGCTGACCCGTTACCTCGACGCCGTGATGCTGATTTGCACCAAAGACCCGCAGCAGCGAATCACCGGATTCGCCGGTGTCGCGGCGGGCAAGATCGAGATGCTCTTCATCGACCCGGCGCATCGCGGCCAGGGCCTTGGCAAGCGATTACTGCGCTATGCCCTGGAGAACCTCAACGCCGATGAACTGGACGTCAACGAACAGAACCCGCAAGCCCTGGGGTTTTACTTCAAGCAGGGCTTCGAGGTGATCGGTCGTTCGGAAGTCGACGGCATGGGCCAGCCGTATCCGCTGTTACACATGCGTTTGCGCCAGGCTCAACAAAAGACACGCAATGGCTGACACAACATGAAACCACTGTGGGAGCGGGGGGGGGGGGGGGGGGGGGGGGGGGGGGGGGGGGGGGGGGGGGGGGGGGGGGGGGGGGGGGGGGG
>NZ_JBYTEO010000002.1:0-216996 GCF_058791355.1 Pseudomonas sp. EB271-G4-1 | reverse complement strand
GGCTGCGATCTTTTGAACTTGATTTTTTAAGGTCAAAAGATCGCAGCCTGCGGCAGCTCCTACAGGGGATCGCAGCGTTACGCTTCGTCGTTGTAGACGAACTTGGGCATTTCCCAATGGAAGCGGATCGCCAGCAGGCGTAGTAGGAAGCCGCCGAACAATGTAATCAGGATCGCCTGCTCTCCAGGAAGATTCAGATACAGGCAGAGCATGTAGCACCACGCCGCCGCGAAGGAAACACTGGCGTACAACTCGCGCCGAAAGATCAGCGGAATGTCGTTGCAGAAGATATCCCGCAGGATGCCGCCGAAAACCCCGGTGATCACACCGCTGACCGACGCAACCAACATGCCATGCCCCATTTCCAGGGCGGTCATGCAGCCAATCAGTGTAAACGCCACCAGGCCCACGGCGTCGAGCACCAGGAACAACGAGCGCAGATGGCGCATCCAGCGTGCGGTGAACACCGTGATCATCGCTGCAATGGTGGTCAGCACCAGGTATTCCGGGTGCTTCACCCAGGTCAGCGGATAGTGGCCTAGCAGCACATCGCGCACCGAACCACCGCCCAGCGCCGTGACGCACGCGATCAGCACCACGCCGAACCAGTCCATGCCGCGGCGGCCGGCAGACAGGGCACCGGTCATGGCTTCGGCGGTGATGGCGATCAGGTAAAGCATCAGCAACATGGTGGCAGTCCTTGCGAAAAGGCGCGCAGTCTACGCACTTCGCCCGAGCACCAAAAGAGGGCGGCGCACACACCACAAACCTGTGGCGTTACCCCTCAACCTGATCAAACCTTGATGAAATGCTGGCGGTAATGCTGCAGCTCAGCGATTGACTCGCGGATATCGTCCAGCGCGAGGTGGGTGCTACCCTTTTTGAAGCTGTCACGCACGTCCGGCGCCCAGCGAGCGGCCAGCTCCTTGAGGGTCGAAACGTCGAGGTTGCGGTAGTGGAAATAGCTTTCCAGGGATTTCATGTGCGTATAGAGGAAGCGCCGATCCTGGCAGATGCTGTTGCCACAGATTGGCGACTTGCCCTTGGGTACCCACTTCTCCAGGAAGGCGATGGTTTGCGCCTCAGCTTCAGCCATGCTGATGCGGCTGTCGCGAACGCGCTGGGTCAGGCCCGAACCGCCATGTTGACGGGTGTTCCACTCGTCCATGCCGGCAAGAATTTCGTCACTGTGGTGGATCGCGATCACCGGACCTTCGGCCAAAGTGTTCAGGTCGCTGTCAGTGACGATGGTGGCCATTTCGATGATGACATCGGTATCCGGGTTCAGACCGGTCATTTCCAGGTCGATCCAGATCAGGTTCTGCGGGTTTTGCATGTGTCGGCTCCTAGGCAATGCTGCGCAGTTTAGCCTAGGCCGGTGGCCGGGCGTGCTAAACTCGCGGCCGTTTTACCTAATCGCTGCATTATTACTACGGAACACCCATGGCCAAACGCCAACTCAATCGTCGTCAAAACTGGCGCATCGAAAAGATTCAGGGCGAACGCGCTGCCCGCGCCGCCAAACGCGAGTCCTCGGCTGTCGAGGCACTTGAGGGCGGCGATCTGGGCCCGGAACAGCACGGCCTGGTGATCGCCCACTTCGGGGTGCAGGTCGAAGTCGAAGCCCGCGATGGCGCGCTGGCCGGCCAGGTGTTCCGTTGCCACCTGCGGGCGAACCTGCCTGCGCTGGTGACCGGCGACCAGGTGGTCTGGCGTGCTGGCAACCAGGGAATCGGCGTCATCGTGGCGCAATTGCCACGCAACACCGAGCTTTGTCGCCCGGACAGCCGCGGCCAGCTCAAACCTGTTGCAGCGAACGTCGACATGATCGTCATCGTGTTCGCGCCGCTGCCTGAGCCCCATGCCAACCTGATCGACCGCTACCTCGTAGCCGCCGAACACGCTGGCATCAAGCCGCTGCTGCTGCTGAACAAGTTCGACCTGATCGACGAGCACAACGCTCCGGCGCTGAATGCCCTGCTCGCGGTCTACCGCACCCTGGGTTACCCGGTGCTGGAAGTGTCGGCCCACCACGGCGACGGCATGGAACAGCTGCAGAAGCAATTGGACGGGCGCATCAGCGTGTTCGTCGGCCAGTCCGGCGTCGGCAAGTCGTCGCTGGTCAACAGCCTGTTGCCGGAAGTCGAAACCCGCGTCGGCCCGTTGTCCGAGTTGTCCGGCCAGGGCACCCACACTACCACTACCGCGCGCCTGTTCCACTTCCCCGGTGGCGGTGAGCTGATCGACTCCCCGGGTATCCGTGAATTCGGCCTGGGCCACGTCAGCCGTGCCGACGTCGAAGCCGGCTTCATCGAGTTCAACGACTTGCTCGGCACTTGCCGCTTCCGCGACTGCAAGCACGACCGCGAACCCGGTTGCGCCCTGCTCAAGGCACTGGAAGACGGTCGCGTGCAACAGCAACGGATGAACAGCTACCGCTCGATCATCGCCAGCCTGCCGGAAAACGGCTACTAAACAGACGTGCCGACCGCCCTGCTTCAGCGGGGTGGTTGGAGTCTGCGTCTCCCCCTCCATTTAAACTCAGACTTTTCTGTAAGGCCTACCCACGCTTGTTTGTAGGACATTTCTCTTTTCGCGCCAGTCCCTTGTGGCCGCCCGGCAATCGCCTAGGTTCAAACCCTCTTCGCACTCCTGCGACACTGAGGGATACCCATGCAGACCTACCATTTGTTCATCCGTCATTCGGGCAAGATGATCATTGCGTTCAAGCCATTGGCTACCGAGCGCATTGACACGCGGGTACGTGACGCGGCACAGGCCGAATGTGCGTGGAACACCGATAGCATCGTCACCGCTATTCGCCAGCACACGGCGGTGTAACCATGCGCAAGGGACTGTTTATCGGCATCAACGACTACACCCATGTGTCGAGCCTGAGGGGCTGCAGCAACGACGCCATGGCCATGGCCTCGGTGTTGAAGACCGACGCCAATGGCGATCCGAACTTCAAGAACATCGTGCTGACCTCCGCCGAGGACTACCTGGGCCGGGAAAAACTCGAAGACCAGATCCGCGAGCTGTTTTCCGGGGATTGCAATGTCGCCCTGCTGTATTTCGCCGGCCACGGCAGCTTCGATATCGACACAGACGAAGGCATGTTGATCCCGCAGGACTACAGGAGCGCCAAGGACGGGATTCGCCTCAGCGACATCCTGAACTGGGCCAGCAAGGCCACGAAGATCAAGAACAAAGTGATCATTCTCGACTGTTGCCAGAGCGGCTCGGCCGGCGAGGTGCGCGCCTTGCGCAGTGAGGGGAGCGTGGTCGGCGAAGGCATGACCATCCTGACCGCCTGCAAAAAGGAAGAGCCGGCGATGGAGGGTGCACAACACGGTGTGTTCACCGGCTTGTTGCTCCAGGCCCTGCACGGCGCAGCGGCGAACATCCTGGGCAAGATCACCCCCGGCAGCCTCTATTCGTTTGTCGACAACGCGCTCGATGCCTGGGAGCAGCGCCCGGTGTTCAAGACCAACGTCTCGCAGTTCATCTCCCTGCGCGAAGTATCACCGCTGATTCCCAAGGAAATCCTGCGCAAACTCCCCGAGTGGTTTGCCGAAGCGGAGTCGACGTACCCCCTCGCCCCCAGCTTTGAGCCCACCGAACCCGAGTTCAATGCCGAACAAGGCGAGGTCTTCGCCCAGTTGCAAAAGTGCAACCGCCACAGCCTGGTCGAACCGGTGGACGCCGAACACATGTACTACGCGGCCATCCACTCCACCGGCTGCCGCCTCACCGCTCTCGGCGCCTATTACCGCGAACTCGCGATCAAGGGACATTTCTGATGCCAGTGTTTATCAGCTACCGCCACATGGACCGCGCCTACGCGATCAGCATCAACACGCGCCTGATCCAGGCCAACATCAAGACCTACCTCGACGTACTGGATGCCGAATCCCAGACCACCGACGACATCACCGGGGTGATCACTCGCAACATCAGCGAATGCACGCACCTGCTGGCGGTGGTCTCGGAGAAAACCGCGCTGTCCTGGTGGGTGCCCTTCGAAATCGGCGAGGCGACCATCACCAATCGGCGTATCTGCTCGTTCAAGACCGGCCCGACAGAGCTGCCGCTGTACCTGGACAAATGGCCGAAGCTGAGCAGCGAAAGGGATATCGAGTTCTTTATCGATGCTTATCGCAACGAGATGACGGTCAAGCGTTCGATGTCATTGGAATCGGTGACGGGCAGTGAGTCGGTGCGCAGCGTCAACAGGACTAACGCCGATCGATTCCACACTGACTTGAAGTCCAGAATCATTCGCGGTTTCTGATTTTCTCACCCACCCCCTGTAGGAGCCGGCTTGCTGGCGATAGACTCAAATGCGCCGAGTGCATCCAGGCAGCACGCGTTATCGTCAACGACCATCGCCAGCAAGCCGGCCCCAACAGCCAGTGTCAGGTCACTGCTTGGCCGGCTCACCCGGCTTCGGCGCCGGGTCATCGAACAGGTTCAAGCGCTCACGCAATTCGTGGGCCGGCAGCGGCTCCTTGTCCGCCGGCAATGCGTTCGGATCGACCGGTGCAGCCGGAGCGACAGAACCTTGCGGTACATCGGGAGCAGGCTCGGCGCCTTGCGAACCTTCGATGGCACGCTGTGCCTTCTTGGTCAGCACAACAATGTCGATTCGACGGTTTACCGGGTTGAACGGATGCTCACGATCGAACAGCGCCGACGAGGCATAACCGACCACGCGCGCCACTTGCGACTCGGGATAGCTGCCCGCCACCAGTGCACGGCGCGCCGCGTTGGCACGGTTGGCCGAAAGCTCCCAGTTACCGAATTCACCGGTGCCACTGTACGGCTTGGCGTCGGTATGGCCGCTAATGCTGATCTTGTTCGGAACGGCCTTGATGGTATCGGCCATGGCCAGCAGGATGTCTTCGAAATAGGGTTTCAGGCGGGCTGAGCCTGAGTCGAACATCGGCCGGTTCTCGGCGTCCACGATCTGGATACGCAAACCGTCCGGGGTAATCTCGAACAGAATCTGGTCTTTGAATTTCTGCAGCTGCGGGTTCTCTTCGACCTTGTTCTGCAGCTCTTGCAGCAGCAGTTCCAGGCGTTCCTTCTCCACCATCTCGGCCATGCCTTCGACCTGATCGACGTCGACTGTCACCTTGTCCGGCTGCGGCTGGGTCTTCATCTCTGGGTTGAGGGTGTTGTCCGGCGCCATGGTCGGCGTGCCCCCCAGATCGATGATGTACGGCGTGCCACTTTCAGAAAAGCCGATCGGGTCCTTGAAATAACCGGCGATGGCGATCTTCTGTTCCGGAGTGGCGGTGGACAACAGCCACAACACCAGGAAGAACGCCATCATCGCTGTGGCAAAGTCGGCGAAGGCGATTTTCCAGGCGCCCCCGTGATGCCCGCCAGCGATGCGCTTGACGCGCTTGATGATTATCGGCTGATTGTTCTCCATGGCTTAACGACCGCGAACCGCTTGTTCCAGCTCGGCGAAGCTTGGACGGTGTGCCGGGTACAGAACCTTACGCCCGAACTCCACGGCCAGCGACGGCGGCATGCCGGAAGCGGAAGCCACCAGCGAAGCCTTTATAGCTTCGTAGACGTTCAGTTCTTCCTTGGCATCGTGGGCCAGGGAATGCGCCAGCGGGCCGAAGAAACCGTAGGCCGCGAGAATACCGAAGAAGGTACCGACCAGTGCCGCACCAACGTGCAGGCCGATGGACTTCTGGTCGCCCTCACCCAGCGAGGCCATGGTCACCACGATACCCAGGACCGCCGCGACGATACCGAAACCGGGCATGGCGTCGGCAATACCGTTCACCGCGTGGGACGGGTGCTCCAGGTCCTCCTTGAGGCTGTAGAGCTCCATGTCGAACAGGCCCTCCAGCTCGTGGGGCGCCATGTTGCCGGAAGACATGATGCGCAGGTAATCACAGATGAACGCGGTCATGCGCTCATCCTTGAGGACCGTCGGGTACTTGGCGAAGATCGGGCTCGCCGCGGCATCTTCGATGTCCGCTTCGATGGCCATCATGCCTTCGCGGCGGCTCTTGTTGAGAATCTCGTAGATCAGGCCCAGCACTTCAAGATAGAAGGCATGGCTGAAACGCGAACCGAACATGCTCAGGGATTTCTTGAGCACGTGCATGGTCATGTAACCAGGGTTGGCCTGCAGGAATGCACCGAGGGCCGCACCACCGATGATCATTACCTCGAAAGGCTGGATCAGGGCGGCAATCTTGCCATGGGAGAGCACGTATCCGCCGAGCACGCTCGCGAATACGACGATGATGCCGATAATTTTAGCCATAGGTAGGAGAGCACTTACTGAGTCGGGTTCAAGGTCATATTCGGAAGTTAAAAAATCTCTTCTTCTACTTATCGGCAAAACTGCGCCAGACTATAGCCAGTTCAGGCGAAAAGCTAATTTGACCCCCTCCGGGCATAGGTATTGTTGACGATGATCGCCTCCAGACATGGCTAAAAACACGAACGCCCCAACGCCAACTCCGACCACGCTCGAAGACTGGGTCAAACTTCTCGACGGTGTACGCCTGCCGGTTCCGCAGGCCAGTCACGACCGTGTCTGCCGGGCCTTGCGCGACAGTCGCAGCTCTGTGCGCAAGATTGCCGACTTGATGCAGGACAGTCCGGCCCTGGCCTTGAGCGTGATTCGCGCGGCCAACCGACACAGCCATGGCAGCATGACTGAGCCTGCGGAAAATCTTGAGGTCGCCATCAATCGCCTCGGTTTGAAACGCACCGAGGAGCTGCTCGCGCGACTGCCCGCCATGCCCCAGGGCGAGATTCCCAAAGCCCTGCGCCAGTTGCAATTGATCAGCCAGCACGCCAGCCAACAGGCCAACGGTTTTTTTGCCAGCCGCCTGGCGCGCCTGTGGCAGGACATCCATTGGGGCAGCCTGCTGTTTCTGTCACCACTGTGGCCGTTGGCGCTGACGCATCCGCACCTGCTCGAAGACTGGGAGCTGCGGGTCATTCATAAAGGCGAATCGGCGCGCACCGTCGAAAAGCAACTGTTTGGCGCTCGCCTGCTGGAGATCGGCCTGGCCCTGGTGAACCTGTGGCACCTGCCGATCTGGGTTCAACAGGGCTATCGACTGTTGCTGACCGAGCAACGGGAGCTGGTCAAAGTTCTGCGCATTGCCCGTGACAGCGAGCATCCGCTACGCCAGCAGAACCGCCTGGATGACGACCCGACCCTGCGCCGCTGGCTCAATCAACCGGCCAACACGGTACTTTTAGCCAACGGGCTGGCGCTCTCGGCGCACCATGCCTGGGACAGTCCGCACAGTGAGCGCTGGCAGTACCTGACCAGCCTCTACTTGCAAATACCGATGAGCGAGGTGCAACAACAACTGCACCAGCAAGCCGCCAACAGCGCGCGTTATCACGCCATGCCCGACCTCTGGCATCCCGCTGTCGCGCTGATCTGGCCATGGGGCACGAGCCCTGTGCATGCCAGTTTGCAGCCAGCCCCGGCACCCACCGCCGAAGACCTGGCGAAGTGGCGCAAACAATGCGCTGAGTTGCTGGTCGAGCCGAGTCGCTTCACCAACGCCATCCACCTGACCACCTCTGCCCGCGACGCACTGGTTGCCTGCGGCATGCGCAGGGTGATGATCCTGATGGCCGACCGTACTCATACCCAGCTGCGTGTGCACCAGACGGCTGGGCTGCCTGTCGAAGCATCTGGCCTGAACTTTGTCGTCAGTCAAAGCGCCGTGCTGCAACGCTTGCTCGCGCAACAGGCCCAGGTTCGCCTCACGCCGCTCAACAACGCGCAGTTTTCCGCGTTACTGCCCAACAGCCTGCGCAGCCAGTTCAGCGGCGAACACTTGTTGTTGCGTTCGCTGCTCAACAATGGACGGGTAATCATGATCGTCGTGGCAGACCAGGGTGGCGGGCCATTCTCGGACATCACCCTGCAAGCCTTCGGCAAAACCGCACAATGCATTGAAAAAGCGCTGCACAGCTTTAGCCAGCGCGGCCAATAAGGCTGCGCTACAATCCCCCCTTTTGTGCTCTGGAGACCTCACATGTCTGACTTCTCTGGCTTGCCGCTGGTGATCGAGCCGAGCGACTTGCTCTCTCGCCTCGACGCCCGCGAACTGATCCTGGTGGACTTGACCAGTCCTGCCCGCTACACCGAAGGGCACATTCCCGGCGCGCGCTTTGTCGATCCTAAACGCACGCAACTGGGGCAGGCGCCCGCCCCGGGACTGATGCCACCGCAGGCAGCACTCGAAACGTTGTTTGGAGAGCTGGGGCACAACCCCGATGCCGTCTATGTCGTTTATGACGACGAAGGTGGCGGCTGGGCCGGTCGCTTTATCTGGCTCCTGGACGTCATTGGCCACAGCAAGTATCACTATGTCGATGGCGGCCTGACGGCCTGGCTGGCAGAAGGCATGCCCATGTCAATCCAGATCCCGCCACCCGCTGGCGGCCCGGTTGCGCTGACCCTGCACGACGAACCCACGGCTACCCGCGAGTACCTGCAAAGCCGTCTCGGCGCTGCCGACCTGGCGATCTGGGATGCACGTGGGCCACTGGAGTATTCCGGCGAGAAAGTCCTGGCGGCCAAGGGCGGACACATCCCAGGCGCCGTGAATTTCGAATGGACCGCGGGCATGGACAAGGCGCGTAACCTGCGCATCCGTACCGACATGCCACAGATCCTCGAACAGCTCGGCATTACCCCTGACAAAGAAGTGATTACCCACTGCCAGACTCACCATCGATCTGGCTTCACCTATCTGGTGGCCAAGGCTCTCGGTTATCCGCGGGTCAAGGGCTACGCCGGCTCCTGGGGCGAATGGGGTAACCATCCCGACACGCCCGTAGAGATTTAAGGTTTTTAAGGACAGTTAATGAACAAGCGTCTGTTTATCGTCAGCCAATACCTGCTGCCCCACAACCTGCTCTCGCGACTGGCCGGCTGCATCGCCGAATGCCGCGTGCGCTGGTTCAAGAATGCGTTCACCGCGTGGTTCGCCAAGCGCTACCAGGTGAACATGTCCGAGGCACTGGTCGAAGACCTGACCGCCTACGAGCACTTCAACGCTTTCTTCACCCGTGCCTTGAAAGACGGCGCGCGCCCACTGGACGAGACACCGGGCGCGATCCTCAGCCCGGCGGACGGCGCCGTCAGCCAGCTCGGCCCGATTGAGCACGGCCGTGTCTTCCAGGCCAAGGGCCACAGCTTCAGCGTGCTGGAACTCTTGGGTGGCGATGCGGCGAATGCTGCGCCGTTCATGGGCGGTGATTTCGCGACTATTTATCTGTCGCCCAAGGATTACCACCGTGTGCACATGCCACTGGCCGGCACCCTGCGCGAGATGGTCTACATCCCGGGCCGCCTGTTCTCGGTCAACCAGACCACCGCTGAAAACGTTCCTGAATTGTTTGCCCGCAACGAGCGCGTGGCGTGCATTTTCGACACCGAGCGCGGGCCGATGGCCGTGGTGCTGGTGGGCGCGATGATCGTGGCATCGATCGAAACCGTGTGGGCTGGACTGGTTACGCCACCGAAACGCGAGCTGAAAACCTTCCGCTACGACGAAGCCGCACGCGCGCCGATCCACCTGGAAAAAGGTGCGGAGCTGGGTCGTTTCAAACTGGGTTCGACCGCTGTCGTGCTGTTCGGGCCGGATCAGGTGAAATGGGCTGAAGAGCTGGTAGCGGGTTCGCCGGTGCGGATGGGTCAGGGTATGGGCCTGCCGAAGGCCTGATACACACCTTTACTGTAGGAGCGAGCCTGCTCGCGATGAACCTGAGAACGACGCGGGCATTCTGAATGCCCGCGTCATCGTTGACGTCCATCGCGAGCATGCTCGCTCCTACAGGTGTTCTGCGGTGTTACAGCTGGCCGTCGCGGTCGCGGAAGCCCAGCAGGTACAGCACGCCATCCAGCCCCAGGGTGGAAATCGCCTGCTTGGCCGACTGCTTGACCAACGGTTTGGCGCGGAACGCAACGCCCAACCCGGCAATCGCCAGCATCGGCAAGTCATTGGCACCGTCGCCGACCGCAATGGTCTGCTCCAGACGCAAGCCTTCCTTATGTGCCAGTTCCTTCAGCAGATCGGCCTTGCGTTGTGCATCGACAATCGGCTCGATCGCCACGCCAGTCACCTTGCCGTCGACCACTTCCAGCTCGTTGGCAAACACGTAGTCGATGCCCAGCTTGGCCTGCAATTGCTTGGCGAAATAGGTGAAGCCGCCCGACAGAATGGCGGTCTTGTAACCCAGGCGCTTGAGCTCGGCGAACAGGGTTTCAGCGCCTTCGGTCAGGCGCAGCGAGGCGCCGATCGAGTCGAGCACGCCCACATCCAGTCCTTTGAGCAACGCCAGGCGCTCTTTGAAACTGGCGCGGAAGTCCAGCTCACCGGCCATCGCCCGCTCGGTAATTTCCGAAACCTTGTCGCCCACGCCGGCCGCTTTGGCCAGCTCATCGATGACTTCGGCTTCGATCAGGGTCGAGTCCATGTCGAACACCGCCAGACGGCGGTTACGACGAAACAACGAGTCTTCCTGAAAGGCGATGTCGACGTTCAATTCCTGGGCGACACTGAGGAATTCGGCCCGCAGTGCCTGCGGATCAGCTGCTTCGCCGCGCACGGAGAATTCGATGCAACCCTTGCCTTTATCGTCCGGGGTATCCAAAGGCATGCGCCCGGACAGGCGATCGATGTGATCGATGTTCAAGCCATACTTGGCGGTGATCGAGCTCACGGCCTGCAATTGCCCGGCGGTGACCTTGCGCGTCAGCAGGGTCACGATATGGCGTTTTTTGCCCTGGTTGCCGACCCACTGCTGGTAATCCTCTTCGGACACCGGCGTGAAACGCACCTGTTGATCCAGCTCATAGCCCTTGAACAGGATGTCCTTGAGCACCGACTTGCCTTGTTCGGTATCAGGAATTTCAACCAGGATGCCGAACGACAGGGTGTCGTGGATCACCGCCTGACCGATGTCGAGAATGTTCACACCACCCTGGGCCAGAACGCCGGTAATGGCCGCAGTCAAACCCGGACGGTCGACTCCCGTGATGTTTATCAGGACGATTTCGCGCAAGGCGCACCCCCGCAAGTGGAAAAAAACCGCATTCTACCCACATTCAGTGACCATCGGGCACCGTGAGCGCTTTGACGGCCTAGGGCCTGTCGCTATACTGCGCGTCAACTTCACGGACAAAAGAGCCGAGCTCAAGTGAACCGGCCCACGCCAGTAAAAACCGATAACTTCTTTCTGCTGATCTTCCGTGCACTGCGCCACCGCCGTGTACCGATTGCATTGCGCATTGCCAGCCATAACGTGATCCTGGTCGCTCTGGCCCTGGTGATCTACGCCTGCGTGATGGGTTTGCAGTTCAAGCAGGCCATGCACGAGCAGGCGGATGCGCTGGGTGAAAGCCTGACCATGCAGACGGCCACCTCCGCCACCGAGCTGTTGGTGTCCAACGACATCCTCAGCCTCAATGTCCTGCTCAACAACCTGACCAAGAACAAGCTGGTGGCCCACGCCGCCATCTACAGCATGGATAACCGCATCCTTGCCGAGGCCGGCCAGCGTCCCAAGCATGGCCTGCTGGGCGAGGCCGAAGGCATCTATCAGAGCAAGATCACTTTCCAGGACGTGACCGCCGGTCAGCTGCGCATCAGCCTGGACATGGATCAGTTCCAGCAGCCGATGACCATCAGCCTGCAGAGCATGGGGATTTTGAGCGCGATCCTGCTGGCCCTGTCCCTGGCATTGAGCCTGCGCATGGGGCGATATCTCTCTACGCCGCTACTGCAATTGCGGGTGTGGTTGCGCAACATCGACGAATACACCCCGGCCACCGAGCGTAATGACGAGATCGGCGACCTAGCGCGCCAGCTGCATGCCGAATTCGCGCCGGAACCGGCTGAACCGGAGCCCGTGCCAGAACCTGAACTCGACGATGCCGAGGACGACGATGCTGAACCGGGCTTCGAAGTGCGTAACCTGCGCGATCCGAGTTTCGATGAAAGCCGCCCGATGGCCGCGATGAAGGCCGCGCCACGACGTGTCGTCAGTACCGTTGAAGATGATGACGACGATGCGTTCGCCGATCTGCTCGATGATGCGCCAGCAAGCACCGCCAAACCGTTGGGCAAGCCCGTGGCCTCCAGCGTGCCGCAGCACAGCGCCGTTCTGGCCGTACAGTTGGGCTCACAGGAACAACTGCGACGCCTGCCCCGGACACGCCTGGAAGAGTTGCTCAAACGCTACCGCGACTGCCTCGACCAGGCTGCTTCGCTCTACCAGAGCGAACTGCATACCCTGAACGATGGCAGCACGCTGATGCTGTTCCACAACGAAGACAGCGGCGACGATTACCTGACCAACGCCATCTGCTGCGGCGAGCTGCTGCGGGCGCTGGGCCATCAACTGCAGATCGAAGTCGCCGACAGCGGCATCACCTTGCAATTGCAGCTTGGCTTGACCCTGGGCGACGAACTGTTTGGCCTGAGCCAGATCGACCTGTTGCTGACCGACGCCGCGCAGGATGCCCTGGCCCTGTCGCAGCACAGCCGCAACCTGCTGCTGGTGGAACGCAAGATCAATGACGACGCCCTGATCCGCCAGCGCGCACGGATCCGCCCGATCGCCAGCCCTGAAGGCGCCTGCTGCGTGGAGCGGCTGATGGAGCCTTATCCGTCGATGCTCGAGCGACAGCTGGCGCGGATGCACGAACGCCGCGCGTAGCCTTAGCCCCGCTGTAAAGAAGCTCGCAGATGAGTGATCGTCTGCGGGCTGATCGTTCCCACGCTCTGCGTGGGAATGCCTCAAGGGACGCTCCGCGTTCCAGCCTCACCTCATATCCCAACCCTGGCACCGTTGTGACGCAGAGCGTCACGGGCTGCATTCCCACGCAGAGCGTGGGAACGATCAGTACGCAGCAGAAACAACAAAGCCCGCACGAGGCGGGCTTTGTGTTGTACCGGTCCGAACCTAGAAGCGAAACACTTCCATATCCGTACGGATCGGAGCAGCCATCGGGATCTTCGGCTGTTTTTCCTGCTCCGCCGCCGGCGCTGCGGGCTTGGCTGCCGGTTTGCGTGGCGCTTCGGCAATCGGTGGCTGGTTGGCCAGCGGCTTGAGCGCGACCGACAGCTGTTCAGCGAGCTTCTGCAGCAACGCACCCTGCGCTTGAACCTGAGCCGCCGTGCTGCCGGTGTGCTGTTCCTGCAGATGGATGATGCGATTATCGCGCACCTGGCCACGACGGTCGATCAAACGCCATTGCGCATCGAGGATAGCCGGCTGCTTTTCACCCGAATCCAGACGCGTGATGGTCAACAGGACCTGGACATCCGGTGTGAACCCCGTTGTCGCAGGCGACAGCACTACGCGCTGGCTGTCCAGGTGACCGGCCACCTGACGCAGCAGCAGTTGATCGATGTCGGAAGACAGGCTGCCAGCCCAGCGGCCATCGGTCGAGGCTTGCAGGCTGCCATCGGGCTGACGCTGCAGCAGGGTTTCGCGCTGCAGGTAGTCCGCCACGGTTACCGGGCCCAACAAAACCGCCATGCCCGCGCTTTGCGCAGGCTGGACCGGACTTCCACTGTCCAGTTGGTACAGCGACACCGGCTGGTGAACGCTGCAACCCGCCAGGCCAAATACGCCGGCGAGCATCAAAATAAAAGGAAGGCGCAGAGCAGTCATCGTCCCATCCAGGTGATTGCCACAAGGCTAATCACAGTGAAAATACTCAATAAATGTGAAGAACGCTCGGCCACGCCGGCGCTTGAAAGGCCATATCATCCGTGAATATGCGTTCCGACTCCAGCGCCAAAGCGCCGATCTACGCGTTAAATCGCAGATCAGGCGCTCTAGGACGCTTAATTGAGGTTTTCGACGAGCAGCGCATCTACCCTCTGGAAGCCACGTGGCAATTTGTTACCACGGCGGCCACGTTCACCTTTGTAGTGCTCCAGGTCGTCCGCTTTCAGTGACAATGTACGTTTACCTGCCTGAAGCACCAACGTAGCGCCATCCGGCACAACGGCGATGTCCGTGACATATTCTTCGCGGCTGGCTACGCGTTCACCGGAAATCCCGATGATCTTGTTGCCTTTGCCCTTACCTAATTGTGGCAGATCGCTGATCTTGAAGATCAGCAAGCGACCTTCGGTGGTCACCGACGCCAGCCAGTTGTGCTCACGATCGGCCACCGCACGCGGCAGAATCACCTTGGCGTTGTTTGGAAGGCTCAGCAATGCCTTGCCCGCCTTGTTCTTGGCCTGCAGGTCTTCACCTTTTACGACGAAACCGTAACCGGCGTCCGAGGCAATGACGTACAGCGCATCATCTTCGGGCATCAGCACGCATTCAAAGTTCGCCCCTGGCGGCGGCGTCAGACGGCCGGTCAGCGGTTCGCCCTGGCCACGGGCCGACGGCAAGGTGTGCGCGGCCACCGAATAGCTGCGACCGGTGGAATCGATAAACACCGCAAACTGGTTGGAACGCCCCGCCGCCAAGGCCTTGAAACCATCCCCGGCCTTGTAGGAAAGACCGGTGGCGTCGATGTCATGGCCCTTGGCGGAGCGAACCCAGCCTTTTTCCGAGAGCACGACGGTAACTTTTTCGTTCGGCAGCAGATCGTGCTCGGTCAGCGCCTTGGCTTCAGCACGCTCGACGATTGGCGAGCGACGGTCGTCACCATAGGTCTCGGCGTCCTTGATCAGCTCGGTGCGTACCAGCTTTTTCAACTTGGCTTCGCTACTCAGCAGCGCTTGCAGCTTGGCTTGTTCCTTGAGCAGTTCATCCTGCTCGGCACGCAACTTCATCTCTTCCAGTCGCGCCAACTGACGCAGGCGGGTGTCGAGGATGTAGTCAGCCTGGATTTCACTCAGGGCGTATCGTTCGATCAGCGCGGCTTTTGGCTGCTCCTCGGTGCGGATGATATGGATCACTTCATCCAGGTTGAGGTAGGCGATCAACAAACCGTCCAACAGGTGCAAGCGACGCTCGACCTTGTCCAGGCGGAACTGCAGGCGACGACGCACGGTCTGGACCCGGAACGCCAACCACTCGACCAGCAGCGCCCGCAGGTTTTTCAACTGCGGCTTGCCGTCCAGTCCGATGATGTTGATGTTGACCCGGTAGCTCGACTCCAGCTCGGTGCTGGCGAACAGGTGCTGCATCAAGGCATCGTGGTCGAAATTTTTCCGGGCGCCCGGAATGATCACGATGCGGCACGGATTCTCGTGGTCCGACTCGTCGCGCAAATCGGCGATCTGCGGGGCTTTCGATGGTTTTGCCTGCATCATCGCCGCGATCTGTTCCAGCACCTTTGCACCTGAGACCTGATGCGGCAGCGCGGTAACAATGATGTCGCCGTCTTCGATGTGATAAACGGCGCGCATGCGCACCGAACCACGACCTGTTTCATAGATTTTCAGCAGGTCGGCGCGCGGCGTGATGATTTCTGCTTCAGTCGGATAATCCGGCCCCTGGATGTGCTCGCAGAGCTGTTCGACCGTGGCCTTGGGCTCATCGAGCAAACGCACGCAGGCGCTGGCGACTTCGCGCAGGTTGTGCGGCGGCACATCGGTGGCCATGCCCACGGCGATACCGGTGGTGCCGTTCAGCAGGATGTTCGGCAAACGCGCCGGCAACACCAGAGGCTCGTCGAGTGTGCCGTCGAAGTTCGGCCCCCAGTCCGCCGTGCCCTGGCCCAGCTCGCTGAGCAGCACTTCGGAGTAGCGCGACAGCCGCGCTTCGGTGTATCGCATGGCGGCGAAGGACTTGGGATCGTCCGGCGCACCCCAGTTACCCTGGCCATCCACCAGCGTGTAGCGGTAGCTGAATGGCTGGGCCATCAGGACCATGGCTTCGTAGCAGGCCGAGTCGCCATGGGGGTGGAACTTACCGAGCACGTCACCGACGGTACGCGCCGATTTCTTGTGCTTGGAATCGGCGTCCAGCCCCAGCTCACTCATGGCGTAGACGATACGCCGCTGTACCGGTTTCAGGCCGTCGCCGATATGCGGCAAGGCACGGTCCATGATCACGTACATGGAGTAGTTGAGGTAGGCATTTTCGGTGAAGTCAGCCAGTGATCGGCGTTCTACACCGTCCAGGCTGAGATCAAGGGAGTCGCTCATGCGGGCCTCATCGGTTCGTTGTCTGGCGCAGCAGCATGGTGCCACCGCGCTGGGTAAATTCAAGTTTGTTCAGCGCGCTCATACCGAGCAGCACTTGATCGCCATCCAGGCCTGGCACGACGATGGCGCGCACATCACGCAACACAATGTCGCCCAGTTGCAGCCGGTCGACGCGGGTTCGATAACCCTCGGTGCGACCATTGGCGGTGCTCAGGGTCACCCCGAAGCCTTGTTCCAGTTTCAGCCGCTGCGCCAATTGTGCCGGGATCGCCACATCGGTCGCCCCGGTATCGAGCATGAAATTCACCGGCTGACCATTGATATGGCCGCTGGCAACGAAATGTCCCTGGCCGTTGCCGATCAGTTTCACTTCGACGAAACCATCGCCGAGCTCCGAGCTCACTACCACATTCGGGTTTTGCTGACGCTCTTCCCACTGGCCGAAAAAACGCGTCGCCAGGAACAACGCGGCGCACCAGGCCAAGACCATCAAGACGCGACCGGCACGTTTGCCCGGCGTTTGCTGGCTCATGGCTTGGCACTCCAGCCACCTTCAGGTGCAGCGAAGCGCCAGACGATCGGACGTACCTCGCCATCGGCGCGGGCACCGTTGTTGTTATCGACACCGATCCAGGCACCCTCGGCGTCCACGATCAACGCTTCGGTCAGTGCAAAGCCCTGGGGATAACGACGATTTTCCTGCAATGCCTCATCGGCAAAGGACCAGCAGCGTTCGACCTTGGCAGTCACCGCATCACGACGACAAATCTCGTACGCGTTGCGCTCGAGGGTAAACAACTTGCCGTCGAACCATGACAAATCGGCAAAATCCCGGGGCATCGCTCTGGCGCTGGGAAATTGTGCAGGTTGCATTTCCTTTCCCCCTTCACTCAACAGCACACAACCGCCGTCGCAGTCCCACACGGTTTGCTTGCGCTTGATCAGTAGCAACCCGCGACTCTCGCGCTCGGCAGCCAACCACAACTGGTCACCTTGCGGATTGATCGCCAGGCCTTCGAACAATGCATTGAAACGCAGCAACAGCCCACTGGCCCGGGCCTCGCGAACCATGATCGGCGAAATCTTCAGCCAGGAGGTCGGTCCGGTTGGCGGAATTTGCAGCACCGCCGCATGGGACTCACTGACCACGTAGCGATTTCCGGCGCTGTCGCAGGTGATCCCTTCGAAATCCAAGTCACCGCCACGCACGAACGACGACACCCAGGCCCGCGAACGCAAACCCCAGGGCAAGCCGCTGTCGGGTACGGGCGGGACACCGATGCCCACCGCTTCCGCGTGCCAGGCACCCTCGCCAGTCTCCAGGCGGTAGATCTGATCGTCGTCGCGGTCGGAGACTGTCCACAGCTCGTTGCCGCACTGGGCCAGCCCGGACAGGTTGCCACCGCGCATGCCGTCCACGGCATGTTCGGACAACAGGCGCAACTGCGGTGTCGGCTTGGCAGACACCGTCATCGAGGTCAGCAGCAACGCACACGCCAGGGCAAAGCCCAGCCGCATCAGCCCAGCACCTCCGCCAGGTTGCCCTTGGACTCCAGCCAGTTCTTGCGGTCACCGGCGCGCTTTTTCGCCAGCAGCATGTCCATCATTTCCGAAGTCGCGGCGAAATCCTCACCGAGGGTCAGCTGCACCAGACGCCGGGTATTGGGGTCCATGGTGGTTTCGCGCAACTGCGGTGGGTTCATCTCACCCAGGCCTTTGAATCGAGTGACCTGCGGCTTGCCGCGTTTCTTCTCGGCCACCAGGCGATCGAGAATCCCGTCGCGCTCGGCTTCATCCAAGGCGTAGTAGATCTCTTTGCCCAGGTCGATACGGTACAGCGGCGGCATGGCGACGTAGACGTGACCAGCGTCCACCAATGGGCGGAAATGCTGGACGAACAATGCACAGAGCAGCGTTGCAATGTGCAGCCCGTCGGAGTCGGCGTCAGCGAGGATGCAGATCTTGCCGTAGCGCAGCTGGCTCATGTCCGCGGCGCCCGGATCGACGCCAATGGCCACGGCAATGTTGTGCACTTCCTGGCTGGCCAGCACTTCGCTGCCGTCGACTTCCCAGGTGTTGAGGATCTTGCCGCGCAACGGCAGGATCGCCTGGAACTCTTTGTCCCGCGCCTGCTTGGCCGAACCGCCGGCGGAATCACCTTCCACCAGGAACAACTCGGAACGCATCGGGTCCTGCCCGGCGCAATCGGCGAGCTTGCCCGGCAATGCCGGCCCCTGGGTGATGCGCTTGCGCTCGACCTTTTTGCTGGCCTTCAGGCGACGACCGGCGTTGCTGATCGCCAGTTCTGCCAGCGCCAGACCGGTTTCCGGGTGGGCGTTGAGCCACAGGCTGAAGGCGTCCTTGACCACGCCAGAGACGAACGCCGCCGCTTCCCGGGACGACAGACGTTCCTTGGTCTGCCCGGAGAATTGCGGCTCCTGCATCTTCATCGACAGCACAAAAGCGATGCGCTCCCAGACGTCTTCCGGCGCCAGCTTCACACCGCGTGGCAACAGGCTGCGGAACTCGCAGAACTCGCGCATGGCGTCGAGCAAGCCTTGGCGCAGGCCGTTGACGTGAGTACCGCCCTGGGCGGTCGGGATCAGGTTGACGTAGCTTTCCTGCACTGCGTCGCCACCTTCCGGCAGCCACAGCAGCGCCCAGTCCACGGCTTCCTTGTTACCGGCCAGGCTGCCGCAGAACGGCTCGTCCGGCAGACGCTCGAATTCGCTGACGGCATCGACCAGGTAGGAACGCAGGCCATCTTCGTAATGCCATTCGACTTTCTCGCCGCTGGCCTTGTCTTCAAAACTGACCAGCAACCCCGGGCACAGGACGGCCTTGGCCTTGAGCACGTGCTTGAGGCGGCTGATGGAGAATTTCGGAGAATCGAAGTATTTCGGGTCCGGGGCGAAGAACACGCTGGTCCCGGTGTTGCGCTTGCCAACCGTACCGACGATTTCCAGCTCGGTTTTCTTGTAACCGTCGGCGAAGGTCATCTGGTATTCGTTGCCGTCACGTTTTACACGCACCCGGACTTCGGTCGACAAGGCGTTGACCACCGAAATACCCACCCCGTGCAGACCGCCGGAGAACTGGTAGTTCTTGTTGGAGAACTTGCCGCCCGCATGAAGCTTGGTGAGGATCAGTTCGACGCCCGAAACGCCTTCTTCGGGATGGATATCCACTGGCATGCCACGGCCGTCATCGCTGACTTCCAGCGAGTGATCGGCGTGGAGGATGACCTGCACCGATTTGGCATGCCCGGCCAAGGCTTCGTCGACACTGTTGTCGATGACTTCCTGGGCGAGGTGGTTCGGCCGACTGGTATCGGTGTACATGCCGGGGCGTTTACGCACCGGGTCGAGGCCCGAGAGGACTTCGATGGCGTCGGCGTTATAAGAGCTAGCGCTGGGAGTGGCCATGGGGTCTCGTCGTCAGTCTTTCATTGAAAATAGGGGCAAGGTTTCACAGCGCGGTGAAATCAATCGCCTGGTACAAATCTGCGCCAATGCCGGCAAAACTCAGCATTGCCGGAAGCCGCTCGGCGAAACCCTGGAAACCATGGTCGCCACCCGCCTGGATGCGTAAGGCACAAGCCCGGTAATACTGCTGGGCAAGGCGATAGTCCAGCGTTTCGTCACCGGTCTGCAACCATACCTGATAGCGCTGTGGGTCTTGGGGTGCCGGCACTTCCAGCTCGGCGAGGGCCGTCACGTGGTCGTGGGTCATTTCCCAAGTCTGTTCGGTATACAGGTTTTTCTGTGTACCCAGGAACCCGTCGAACATCCGATGCGGGCTGACGGCAGGGTTGATCAACAGGGCTTTCAAGCCATGGCGCTCGGCCAGGTGAGTCGCATAGTAGCCGCCGAGTGAGCTTCCGACCAGCAGCGGTCGTCCGAGCGCTTCAATCGCCTGCTCCAGCTGGCCAATGGCCTCGCGGGGATGGTGATGCAGGGCCGGCACACGCAGATGGTCGCTCAAGCCCAGGCGCTCCATCACGTCACTCAACTGAGTGGCCTTTTTCGACGCCGGCGCGCTGTTGAAGCCATGGATATAAAGGATCGAGCCGGACATGAAGACTCCCTGTGGGTCGGGTAAGGAAGGCGGAGTTTACAGGGTGTCGCAGATGTTGGATGCCCCCTGTAGGAGCGAGCATGCTCGAGATGGTCGCCAACGATAACGCTGGTGACCTGTTTTCCAGTGTCGTCATCGCGTTTTTCGCGAGCGTGCTCGCTCCTACAGTGACGGTGGGCGTGTCAGTAACCGTCGGAGCCGTAATCGACCTGGAAGTCGAAGCCGGTCACACGTTCCACACCCGTTTCAAGCCGCCCATCCGGCAACAGCCGTAACCAGCGATACCCCGGAGCCTGCTCTCCGACCTTGAAATCCTCACTGCCCGGTTCGAACTGAATGCAGGTCGATGGCGAGGCAATCAGACGCACGTTGTTACGCAATTGATCGATTTCCTGATGCACATGCCCCCACAGCACGGCGCGCACCTGTGGAAAGCGATCCAGAACCTCAAAAAAAGCTTCAGGATTACGCAGCCCGATGGGCTCCATCCACGCACAGCCGATCGATACGGGGTGGTGGTGCAAGCACACCAGATGGTGCCGCTCCGGTGCTTCGCTCAATGAACGAGCCAGCAGTTGTAACTGTTCGTCCTGCAAATACCCCGGCACCGAGCCGGGCACTGCCGAGTCGAGCAGTGTGACCCGCCAGTTGCCGATATCCACCACCGAGTCCAGCAAAGCACTTTGCACCGCGGCCTCGGCCATGATTTGCGGCTCGTCGTGGTTGCCGGGAATCCAACGGGCCGGCGCGTCGAGCTGCCGGGTCAATTCACGAAACTGCTGGTATGACGCAAGAGTACCGTCCTGGGACAGATCGCCCGTGGCCAGGAGCAGATCGATCTGCGACTGCTGCACTCGCACCAATTCAATGACTTTTTGCAGACTGTCGCGGGTATTCATGCCCAACAGCGTGCCGTGCACCTCGCCAAACAGATGACTGTCGGAGAGTTGCACCAGGAATGCCGGATCGGCGCTGGTCAATGAGGATACGCTCGGCAAGGTGTTCTCCCAGGACGTGAACACGGATTGGGTGAGAGACGTGATTATGCTGGGAGACGATCGAAAGGGGAAACCTGTGAACCTGACGCGGTTCACAACTAACGGACGACTTCGTACTCATGCCCCAGTGCCAGGCAATGGCTCAGCCACTCGCCCAGAAACATGTTTAGCTGGGCCTTTTCGTCGGGCTGGTGCATCGAGGCGTTCGGGTAAGGATAGATGCCGCGAAAGCGCCGTGCATGTTCGGCGCTGACCACTTCGGCCATGCACGCGTCGTGATAGACCTGCACTTCCAGTTGCGGCACCGGCAGCCACGGCAGGCTGTGTTCCTGCCGCACCTGCAGGGTCGTGGTGTAGGGACAAACCTGCAGCACTTCCAGCGCCAGCACGCCCAGCATCTGGTCGCCATGGGTCACGGCAATCCGCCGCGCCGCTGGCTCGCTGCGCATGTCCGGCAACAGTCGCATAAGGCGCGCGTAGTTCGCCTCACAGGACGCCTGCAGCCCCACGAGGTCCACCCGATAGCGATCGCGCAACTTGTTTACGACCATAGCCCCCTCACTTCAACGCGGTTCAGTGCCAGCCATTGCAAGGCAATGATGCTGGGCGCGTTGGCAATACGTCCGTCGCGTACGGCTTGCAGGGCATCTTCAAACGCCCACACCGTGACGCGGATATCTTCAGCCTCTTCCTCCAGCCCATGCAGGCCGCCTACCCCACTACTATCGCAACGTCCGAGGTACAAATGCACGAATTCGTTGCTGCCGCCCGGCGATGGAAAATATCGGGTCATCGGCCACAGTGCCCCAATCACAAGCCCAGCTTCCTCCTGCGCTTCGCGGTGAGCAACTTCTTCCGGTTGCTCATCCTTGTCGATCAGACCAGCGACCAGTTCGATCAGCCATGGATTGTCAGTCTTGCCCATGGCGCCGACGCGAAACTGCTCGATCAGTACCACTTCGTCGCGCTTCGGGTCATAGGGCAGCATGCACACCGCATCGTGGCGCACGAACAGTTCACGGCTGATCTCGCGACTCATGCCGCCGGCGAACAATTCGTGGCGCAAGTGCACGCGATCGAGCTTGTAGAAACCCTCGAAGCACTTTTCACGCCGAACGATATCCACGGCGGTCGGAATGGCTTTGGCAAAATCAGTCATGACTATCCTCTTACTTCAAACCGATACGAGGTTCATTCCCGGAACCTCGACTTCGCGCCATCCTAACGCGCCCGTGAGGTTTGATGCAGCCCCTTTACCTTCATCGAGATAGACGGTGAGTACGAAACCCACTCTAATTAGCTTAGTGGCGAACTGACTGCTCCGTTGATAGTCGAAGCGGGTAACTTTTTGCCTTTCCCTGTTTTATCAAGGACACCCATGTCACTTTTTAAAATTGCCTCCGTGGCCGCTCTCGCCCTGACCCTTGGCGCTTGCCAGAGCCTGTTCCAGCCCAATTATCGCGCGCCGCTGGAAACCACCCGCGACGCCACCGAGCAGCTCAAGCCAGGCTGTTCGGACCAGGACTGCCCGCTGGTGAACATCGACACCCTGCACTTTCCCGCCGAGCCTGCGCTTGACGGCATCATCGAAAAACGCCTGCTGCAAATGACCCGCACCTCGCCCGACGCCCCGGTGGCGCCGACACTGGCGGCCTATCGCGAACAATTTTTGCGCACCGCCGGCCCGCGCAACAGCAGCTATTTGCAGGCCAAGGTACGTGAACAGCATGACGGACTGGTGATCATCGAATTGTCCAGTTACCTGGACACCGGCGGCGCCCATGGCACACCGGGACGAGGTTTCATCAACTACTCGCGCCAACAGCAGAAAGTGCTGACGCTTTCGGACATGCTGGTGCCAGGGCAGGAAGAGGCGTTCTGGAAAGCGGCGCAGGTGGCGCACAACAGCTGGTTGATCAGCACCAAGCTCGATCAGGAACCGGAGTTCGTCAAGAGCTGGCCGTTCCAGAAAACCCAGAACGTGGCGCTGACCTATGGCGGGGTGATCCTCAAGTACGAAACCAGCAGCATCGCGCCTTACGCGCTGGGCCATGTCGAATTGAAGATCCCCTACCCTCGCCTGAACGGCATCATCAAGCCCGAGCTGTTTCCTGGCCGTAACTGAAGGCCCGACCCAGCACCAACTGCAGCAGCCCTGCGAGGATCAACGCCGGCAGGGTTGCGCCAATATCCGGATACAGATTAGCCAGCAGGTGATAGGTGCTGACCCCGCCCAACCAGGCGAGCAGCGCCGGCCAGCGCAATGCAGCTGAGGCAACCTGGCCACTGCGCTTGCGCAGGATGAAGTGATCCACCAGCACCACGCCGAACAGCGGCGCGAACACCGAGCCGATCAACAGCAGGAAGTTCTGGTACTGGGCCAGTGGTGCCAGCAAGGCGATCAGGGTGCAGATCACGCCAATGGCCAAGGCCAGGTGCTCGACTTTCAGGCGCAATAGAATCCCGCTGGAAACGGCTGCCGAGTGAATGTCGGCGAAGGCGTTTTCCGATTCGTCCAGCAGAATCAGCAACAGTGGAATACCCAGGCCCGCGCCCGCCAATGCCAACAGCAAGGCATTGACTTCACCGCTCGGCGCGAACGCCAGGGTGTAGGCCACGCCCAGGCTCATCAGCCAGAAGTTACCGATAAAGAAGCCGATTGCGGTACCACCGAAAACGTTTTTCGCCCGCTTGCCGAAACGCGAGTAGTCGGCGATCAGCGGCAGCCACGACAGCGGCATCGCGATGGCAATGTCAAAACCTACGGCAAACGGCATCGAACCGTCGCCGGCCTGGGCCCACAAGGCGGCCAGGTCGGCCTTGGCGAACAGGTTCCAGGTCAGCCAGATGCACGCTGCCAGCAGCAGCCAGATGCCCCATTTGCGCAGGATCTGGCGCACGAAGGTCAAGGGGCCGCTGACGGCCAACAGGGTCGCAAGCGCGCCGAAAAACAGCGTCCACAGCACTGGATTGGACAGCGCACTGCCATCGCTGAAGGCCTTTGCGCCCAACAGGCTGGCGGCATCGCGCATGACGATGATCTCGAACGAGCCCCAACCAATCAGCTGCAGCAGGTTCAGTACGGCTGGCAGGCTCGCGCCCCGATTGCCCAGGCTAAGCTTGAGCGCGGCCATCGACGACAGGCCGGTATCGCTGCCGATCACGCCGACGGCGGCCAGCAACAGGACGCCGACCAGCGTGCCGAGGAAAATAGCCAGCAAAGAGCCGGACAGACCCAGGCCTGGCGCGAGCAACGCACCGGTCTGCAAGACCATCAGGCCGATGCCGAGAGAGAACCACAGGGAAAAAAGATCGCGACCGCCGAACACACGCTTGTCGGCTGGCACCGCGATGCCAGGTGAATAAGTACTCGGTTGAATGCTCAAGGGTGTTATCTCAGAGGGACATTTGTTGTGATGTGTGATCGTTCCCACGCTCTGCGTGGGAATGCCTCAAGGGACGCTCTGCGTCCAGTGGCGCGGAGCGTCACGGGCTGCATTCCCACGCAGAGCGTGGGAACGATCAGCACGAGGTTGTCAGATCAAACTTTCTGGTAAAGCTGACTGCCTTCCTGCTTGAAGCGCTCGGCCTGTTCGGCCATGCCTTGGGCGACGTCCACGTCCACCGCTTCGATCCGTTGGTTGGCCGCATACTCGCGGACTTCCTGGGTGATCTTCATCGAGCAGAATTTCGGCCCGCACATGGAGCAGAAGTGCGCGACCTTGGCCGAATCCTTCGGCAACGTCTCATCGTGATACGAACGAGCGGTGTCCGGATCCAGGCCCAGGTTGAACTGGTCTTCCCAACGGAATTCGAAACGCGCCTTGCTCAAGGCATTGTCGCGGATCTGCGCGCCGGGATGTCCTTTGGCCAGATCGGCGGCGTGCGCGGCGATCTTGTAGGTGATGATCCCGGTCTTCACGTCATCCTTGTTCGGCAGCCCCAAATGCTCCTTCGGCGTCACGTAGCAGAGCATGGCGCAACCGAACCAGCCGATCATCGCCGCACCGATGCCGGAGGTGATGTGGTCGTAGCCCGGCGCAATGTCGGTGGTCAGCGGGCCGAGGGTGTAGAACGGCGCTTCGTCGCAGCACTCGAGCTGCTTGTCCATGTTCTCCTTGATCAACTGCATCGGCACGTGGCCCGGGCCTTCGATCATGCACTGCACGTCGTGCTTCCAGGCGATCTTGGTCAGCTCGCCGAGGGTTTCCAGTTCGCCGAACTGCGCTTCGTCGTTGGCATCGGCAATCGAGCCCGGACGCAGGCCATCGCCCAGCGAGAAGCTGACGTCGTAGGCCTTCATGATTTCGCAGATGTCTTCGAAATGGGTGTAGAGGAAGTTCTCCTTGTGGTGCGCCAGGCACCACTTGGCCATGATCGAACCGCCACGGGAAACGATGCCGGTCACGCGCTTGGCGGTCATCGGCACGTAGCGCAACAATACGCCGGCGTGGATGGTGAAGTAGTCGACACCCTGCTCGGCTTGCTCGATCAGCGTGTCGCGGAACAGCTCCCAGGTCAGGTCTTCGGCCACACCACCGACTTTTTCCAGGGCCTGGTAGATCGGCACGGTGCCGATTGGTACCGGCGAGTTGCGGATGATCCACTCGCGAGTTTCGTGAATGTGCTTGCCGGTGGACAGGTCCATGACCGTGTCCGAACCCCAGCGAATGCCCCAGGTCAGTTTCGCCACTTCTTCTTCGATGGACGAACCCAGGGCACTGTTGCCGATGTTGCCGTTGATCTTCACCAGGAAGTTACGGCCGATGATCATCGGTTCCAGCTCGGTGTGGTTGATGTTGGCCGGAATGATCGCGCGACCGCGGGCAATCTCGTCACGGACAAACTCTGGTGTGATGATTTTCGGCACGCTGGCGCCGAAGCTGTGTCCGGCGTGTTGCTGGTCCAGCAGGCCGGCGGCGCGGGCCACTTCCAGCTTCATGTTTTCGCGGATGGCGACGTATTCCATCTCGGCGGTGATGATGCCTTTGCGCGCGTAATGCATCTGGCTGACGTTGGCGCCCGGCTTGGCGCGACGCGGGTTGTTGACGTGGGCGAAGCGCAGCTTGGTCAGTTCCGGATCGGCAAGGCGCTCCTGGCCGAAATTGGAACTCAGGCCACTCAGGCGCTCGGTGTCACCGCGGGATTCGATCCATGGCGAGCGCACATCGGCCAAGCCTTTGCGCACATCGATGATGACATTGGGATCGGTGTAAGGGCCCGAGGTGTCGTACACCACCACCGGCGCGTTGACCTCGCCTCCGAAGTCGGTCGGCGTCACGTCCAGGCTGATTTCGCGCATCGGCACGAGGATGTCCGGGCGAGTACCCTGGACATAGATTTTTTGCGAACGGGTAAACGGCTGAACCGATTGTTGATCGACCTTGGCCGAGTCACTCAGGTTGGTGGCGATTTTTGCTTTTGTAGTCATCACGGGCTCTCCAGACAGCATCCAGGCAGTGGAATTTTGTCGGAGCGAACCTGTAAACGAATGGACGCACGTGCGCTGGGAAAACCAGCTGTGCTGTGCTCAGTGCTCGAGGGGTGTTCGATTGTCGAACAACATCCCGGACGAAGCACAAGAGGACTCGCCGGGTGACGAGAAATCTTGTTCCCTACGCAGGCGCTAACCTGATCAGGTTCAACGGGATCCGAAATTATTCGATCTCAGCCTCATAGCAAGGCACCCCGACAAGAACCCGGCCAGTCTAGACATAACTGCCCAAGAACGCCAACACCGCTGCAAACACCGTGATGAATGGCGCAATTACAGGATTGTTGCGGGACGAGCGCGCAACTACACTCGCTACGGCCACGCTGCGCATTGACGCTGCAGGTGCCGCGCCGTAGCCTTGGCGCTCAAATTATCAGCATAATCTTTTAGGGATCGCCTCATGCTGCGCAAACTCTCACTGGCCCTTGCCGTGTCTTGTGCGTCCAATGGAATGGCCTGGGCAGCAGAAGCGCCCTTATCGACCAAGACCGATCTGGTCAGCGTCTATCAGGAAGCGGTCAACAACAACGCCGACCTCGCCGCCGCCATCGCCCAATATGGCGCCCAGAAGGAAGTCGTGCCCCAGGCCCGCGCAGGCTTGCTGCCCAACCTGTCGGGCGGCGCCAATGTCTCCAACGTACGCACGGCCATCGACCAGCCTTCGGCCACGACCAACCGCAATGCGCATTCGTACCAGGCAACCCTGGCGCAACCGCTTTTCCGCGCCGATCGCTGGTTCCAGTTCCAGGCCGCCAAGGACGTCAATGAACAGGCTGCGCTGCAACTCTCCGCGACCCAGCAGAACCTGATCCTGCAGACCGCCGACAGTTACTTCAACGTGTTGCGCAGCCAGGACAACCTTGCCTCGACCAAGGCCGAGGAAGCCGCGTTCAAGCGTCAACTCGATCAGTCCAACGAACGCTTCGATGTCGGGCTCTCGGACAAGACCGATGTGCTCAACTCACAAGCCAGCTACGACACCGCACGCGCCAATCGCATCGTTGCCCAGCGCCAGGTGGATGATGCCTTTGAAGCCCTGGTGACACTGACCAACCGCCAGTACAACTCGATCCAGGGCATCAGCCACAACTTGCCGATCCTCCCGCCAGCACCGAACGACGCCAAAGCCTGGGTCGAAACGGCGGCCAAGCAAAACCTCAACCTACTGGCCAGCAACTACGCCGTCAGCGCTGCCGAGCAAACACTCAAACAGCGCAAGGCTGGACATGCGCCGACCCTCGACGCCGTGGCGCAGTACGAAAAAGGCGACAACGATGCGTTGGGTTTCAGCAACCCGAACGGCTTTCCCCAGGCCTATGGCGGTAACGTCGAGCAAACCACCGTGGGCCTGCAATTGAACATCCCGATCTACAGCGGCGGCCTGATCAACTCCCAGGTGCGCCAGTCCTATGCGCAACTGGACCAGACCGAACAGCAACGCGAATCCCTGCGCCGGCAAATCGTCGAAAACACCCGCGACCTTCACCGTGCGGTGAATACTGACGTCGAGCAGGTGCAGGCGCGCAAGCAGTCGATCATCTCCAACCAGAGTGCTGTGGAAGCGACGGAAATCGGCTATCAGGTAGGTACGCGCAACATCGTCGACGTGCTGGATGCGCAGCGTTCGCTCTACACCTCGGTACGCGACTACAACAACACCCGCTACGACTACATCCTCGACAACCTGCGCTTGAAGCAGCAGGCCGGTACATTGAACCCGGGGGATCTGCAGGATCTGGCACGTTGGCTCAACCCCAACTACAACCCGGACAAGGACTTCCTGCCGCCGGACCTGGCGAAGGCTGCGGCGGAACAACTCAAGGCCCGCCCCTGAGAAACTGTAGAAGCAGGCTTGCTGGCGAGGGCGATTTCAAGAACGCCATCGCCAGCAAGCCGGCTCCTACAGGTTAGCGGTCAATTAAACGGCCTAATCCATCCAGCAACCGCTGCAACGCCCCCTGATTGGTGCGCATCACCTTCAACCCCGCCTCGGCCATCCGCTGCGCATCCCGCGGAAATTCGAACAGCCGCTGCACCGCCACCGCCAGCCCTTGTGCATCCTCAACCTCCTGCAATGCGCCGGCACTGCGTAACTGCGCGGCAATTTCAAGGAAGTTGAACAGGTGCGGGCCACTGAGCACCGGTTTGGCCAAAGCCGCCGGCTCAAGCAGGTTATGCCCGCCATTAGGCACCAGGCTGCCGCCAACGAATGCGCTGTCGGCCAGGGCGTAGAGAAACAACAGTTCGCCCATGGTGTCACCCAATAGCACCGATGTGGCGGCGGTGACCGCTTCTGCGCTGGAACGCCGCACCGTGGCAAAACCCTGCTGGCGGCACAGTTCGAATACCGCATTGAAACGCTCGGGATGGCGCGGCACCAGAATCAGCAAGGCGTCGGGATGGCTCGCCAGCAACTGGCGATGGGCCGCCAGTACCACCTCGTCTTCGCCATCATGGGTACTGGCGGCGATCCACACCGGGCGTTCCAAGGCCTGCCATTGCCCGCGCAACTCGGCTGCACGTTGCAACAGTTGCGGATCGATGGTCAGGTCGAACTTGATCGAGCCGGTGACCTCAACGGTTTCCGCCCGCGCACCCAACTCACGAAAACGCTGGGCCTCGGCCTCGGTCTGCACCGCGAACAGGCTCATCTCGCCCAACATCGGCCCGGTCAGCTTACCGAAGCGGCCATAGCCCCTGGCCGAACGTTCAGACAGTCGAGCATTGGCCAGGGCCACGGGAATCCCCCGCCTGGCGCATTGATGGATATGGTTGGGCCAGAGCTCGGTTTCCATGATCACTGCCAGCTTCGGCCGGACCCGATCAAGAAAACGCTTGGCGGCGCACGGCAAGTCGTACGGCAAATAGCAGTGCTGGATGCGCGGTTCGTTGGCGAACAACGCCTGGATGCGCTCCGAGCCGGTCGGCGTCATGCAGGTCACGGTGATCGGCAGTTGTGGGTAACGCTGCAGCAAGGCCCGAATCATCGGCGCGGCGGCAATGCTTTCGCCCACAGACACCGCATGTACCCAGATCCCACCGGGCTTCATCGTCGGCATCCCGTAGGAGAAACGCTCGCCGATGCGCTTGGCATAGGCTGGTGCCTTGCGCGAGCGCAGCCACAGACGAATCGCCACCAATGGCAGCCCCAGGTAAAACAGCGCGGTGTAGAGAGTTCTATTCATGGCGGCGGAGTTTATCGGTTTTTTCACCGATAGCCTGCAAATGCACGGCAAAACGCTCCGCCAACCATCGAGCGGCCGGCCCGAGTGGCTCATCGCGGCGCCACACCAACTCAACCACCAAGGCCGGCGGGGTCCATTCGCTGGCCAATTCGACGATCAAGCCCTGGTATGCCGAGTACTGCACCACGTGCCGCGGCAGCCAGGCCCAGCCGAGGCCGCGTACCAGCCATTCGGCCATCACGTAAAAACTGTCGGCCCGCCAGACCTGCGGGCTGGCCGGTTCGCTGCCGGGGTAAATGCTGGACTGCGTGGACATCAGCAGCTGGCGATGCTGCGCCAGTTCCTGGCAATTCACTTCGGCCTTCGCCGCCAACGGATGCCCGACGCCACACACCGTGACCATCTCAACGCTGCCCAGCACCCGCCGTTCCAGGGCTTCAGGAATTTGATCGTGATAAAACAACAACCCCAGGTCGGCCCGCCGCTCCACCAGTTTGCGCGCCACATCGCCTTGGGCGGCGCTGGTCAGTTGCACTTCAAGGCTGGGAAATTTTTCCGCCAGGGCTTCAAAGCTTTCGATAACCGGCTGGTACGGCATGGCCTCGTCCTGTGCCAGGCGCAAGCGAGCTTCCTGGCCGCGCATCATCGCCAGCGCCCGGCCATTGAGGCGCTCGCATTGGCGCAGCACTTCACGCGCTTCTTCCAGCAAAGCGTTGCCGGCCTCGGTGAGTTTCGGCTGGCGACCGCTGCTGCGATCGAACAGGTTCACGCCCAGGTCTTCCTCCAGCAGTGCAATCGCGCTGCTAACCGCCGACTGGGCTTTGCGCTGGTCCCGTGCCACGGCAGAAAACGAACGCTGCTCCGCCACACCGACGAAAAGCCGCAGTTGTTCAAGATTCCATTGCATAGGGCAAACCCATCTTCTGAACAGATAGGTAATGACTTTACCGCATCTGGAGAATCTCTAGAATGCCGAACTCAGCAAGCAACACTTCATACGAGGATTGAACCATGACCGCTTACTACTACCTGGCCATTGCCATCTGCGCCGAAGTGATTGCCACTGTTTCGATGAAAGCGGTCAAGGGCTTCAGTACGCCGTTGCCGCTGCTGCTGGTCATCGTCGGCTACGGTATCGCCTTCTGGATGCTGACCCTGGTGGTGCGCAGCGTGCCGGTGGGCGTCGCTTACGCGGTATGGGCCGGCATGGGCATCGTGATGGTCAGCGTCGCGGCGTTGTTCATCTACGGGCAGAAGCTGGATGTGCCGGCAATGCTGGGGATGGCGATGATTGTGCTGGGGGTTGTGGTGATTCAGCTGTTCTCCAAGACTGCAGGGCATTAACACCTTGTAGGAGCCGGCTTGCTGCGGGCGGCGTTCCGACGATAGCGGTGAATCAGGACACCGTGTTGCAAGGATCGCCAGCAAGCCGGCTCCTACAGGGTCTGCTGTATCCCGTATACTGCGCCCTCGTCTTGAACACTGAGGTCGCTGCATGCCATCCGTTATTTCCACCGACGTTCTCATTGTCGGCGCTGGTGTTGCCGGCCTCTGGCTGAATGCGCGCCTGCGTCGCCAGGGCTTCTCGACCGTACTGGTGGAAAGCGCCAGCCTCGGCGGCGGGCAAAGTGTGAAGTCCCAGGGCATCATCCATGGTGGCGCCAAGTACGCTCTGCATGGCGCCCTGACCGGTGCCTCGGAAGCCATCGCCGACATGCCGCGTCGCTGGCGTGAAGCCCTGGCCGGGAATGGCGAACTGGATCTTTCGGGTGTGCGCCTGCTGTCCGAGGCGCACTACCTCTGGTCCCCGGGTACGATCGCCGGCAACCTCACCAGCTTCTTCGCCAGCAAAGCCGTGCGCGGTCGCGTCGATCAGGTCAAGGGCGATCAACTGCCGCCGGCCCTCCAGGACAAACGCTTCAAGGGCAAGGTCTATCGCCTGGCGGAACTGGTGATCGACGTACCAAGCCTGATCCAGCGCCTGGCCGACCTCGCGGGCGATGGCCTGCTCGCCGGCCAGAAGATCGAGCCGCTGCTGGAGGGTGGCGTGCTGGTTGGCCTGAAGGTGGACGAGCGCGAAATCCGCGCCCAACGCATCGTCTTGAGCGCCGGAGGCGGAACGGCGGCGTTGCTCGAAGCGTTGGGGCTGACCCAGCCCGCCATGCAACGTCGCCCGCTGCACATGATCATCGCCAAAGGCCCAAGCCTCAAACCGCTTTACGCCCATTGCCTGGGCGGTGGAACCAAACCACGCATTACCGTGACCACGCACCCGGCGGCCGATGGCCAGTGGGTCTGGTACCTGGGCGGCGATATCGCCGAAACCGAAGGCGTGAATCGTGAGCCGGTCGAACAAATCGCCACCGCGCAGAAAGAACTTGGCCAGTTATTGCCATGGATCGACCTCAGCACGGCGCGATGGGCAACGTTGCGTGTAGACCGTGCGGAACCACTGCAATCGGGGCTGACACGTCCCGACAACGCCTTCGTGGCCGAGGAAGGTCGCCTTCTGGTGGGCTGGCCAACCAAGCTGGCCCTGGCGCCGGACTTCGCCGACCGCGTCATCGCCAGCCTTGACCGCGATGGCATTCAACCGGGTCCTGTCACCGCTTTGCCGCCACTGCCAAGACCGCCGATGGCCATCCCGGCCTGGGAGCAATTGCTGCCATGAGCCAACCGACTCTGCACGACTTGCATCGTCCCCTGGGCAGCACCGGCCTGCTGGTATCGCCCCTGGGCCTGGGCACGGTAAAACTCGGCCGCGACCAAGGCGTGAAGTACCCCAATGGCTTCCAGATCCCCGACGACAATGAAGCGCGGATGTTGCTCAAGCTCACGCGCGACCTGGGAATCAACCTGATCGACACCGCGCCGGCCTATGGCCGCAGCGAAGAGCGCCTTGGCCCGTTGTTGCGTGGTCAGCGTCAGGATTGGGTGATCGTCAGCAAGGTCGGCGAAGAGTTTGCCGACGGCCTGTCCCGTCACGACTTCAGCGCCGCGCACACCCGTTTTTCTGTCGAACGCAGCCTGCAACGCCTTGAGACTGACTTCATCGACCTGGTGCTGGTGCACTCCGACGGCAACGACCTGGCGATCCTCGCTGAAAGCGAAGTTTATGCCACGCTCGCCGCGCTCAAGGCCGAAGGCAAGATCCGTGGCTTTGGCTTTTCCGGCAAGACAGTCGAAGGCGGCTTGAAGGCGCTGGAGCAAGGTGATTGCGCAATGGTCACCTACAATCTGAACGAGCAAAGCGAAAAAGCGGTCATTGACTATGCTGCTGCTCATGGCAAAGCCATTCTGGTCAAAAAAGCCCTCGCCAGCGGTCATGTGTGCCTGAGTCCAGGGGTGGACCCGGTGCGCGCCAGTTTCCAATTGTTGTTCGAACATCCCGGTGTGGCCAGCGCTATCGTTGGAACGATCAATCCGCTGCACCTCGCCCATAACGTGGCGACCGTTGCCCAGGTCCTACGTAGCAACTGATGCCGCCTCACGCGGCCTAAAGCAGGAGCCGACATGCCGCGTACGCTCATTAGAAAGAACCCGAGCAACTTCAAGACCCTGCCGTTATTCGTCGAAGCGACTCCCGAAGGCCTGAGTTATCAGAGCGTCGGGAGACCGTTGAATTTCGCCCAGATCCTGCAGCGTCGACGCCCGGTGAGCGTCGCCGATAAGGAACGGTTTTCCCTTGAATTGGCCAACCTTGGGGTCTCTGTACGCCTGACACTGCATTGGCAGAATCGCGATTACTGGGTGCTGGTGCGTCAACGGCGGCAGGATCGCGGCGACGTGGTGCTCAAGCTGATTTCCGGCTACGTGCCCGCCCATGAGCTGAATTTGCCGCTGCACACCGCCATTCAGGAAATCGCCGAAGAATGCCTGCTGGAAACCCCGGAAGGCTGGCTCGGCGGGCGCTTCAACGACACCTGGTTACCCGCCCCCTACTCGAGCGCACTGCACTACCGCGAAGCCCTGCCGTTTCGCCTGTCGCCGCTGTCCGGCTCGGCGCGTCCGGTGCGCTGCGCCAACCTGCCACTGATCGAACGGCCTCGGGCCTATGTGCACTTGCCGACCGCATCGCTGCAATTGATTTACGATTTACGCCTGGAGGTCCCCAAGGAAGCCAAATCCCTGAGCCTGTTTCACGTCGACGAACGACTGGAAGGCGATCAACTGGTGGCCCGCCTGGATCGCAAGCGCCCGGATCTGTACCTGATGCCGTTGAAGGATGGCCATCCCTTGGCCGAGCTCTACACCTTGAAAAAGGATCAACTGCACCCAGCAAGCACCCGTGGACTGTACCTGGCCGAAAGCTTTGCCAGGCAGGAAGGTTGGCTGGTGAAAGATGAGCGGATTCGCTGGAAAGACTGGGTACGGCAGCAGGGCTTGACGCCGCCAACGAAGGATTCGGGATTGGCGCGGTTGCGTGGCAAGGCCAAGCAACTGCTGAAGAAGATAGTACCGCGTAAGGCTGCGCGCCCCTGATCGTTCCCACGTGCAAGCCCGGGACGCAGAGCGCCCCAACAGCCGACGCAGAGCGTCCATAGTGGCATTCCCACGCAGAGCGTGGGAATGATCAGGAGAAGGGCTGTGTCATTCGGACTTGCGGATCTTCTCGACAATGGCAGTCGTGGAACTGTTTTCCACCAACCCCAGCACTTTCACCGTCCCGCCGTAAGCGGTCACGATGTCCGCACCGACCACCTGGTCAATCCCGTAGTCCCCACCCTTGACCAGCACATCCGGCTTCACCTCGCGCAGCAAGTTCTCCGGCGTGCCCTCAGCGAAGCTGATCACCCAATCGACGGCACCCAGGCCTGCCAGCACCGCCATGCGTCGGTCGACACTGTTGATCGGACGGCCAGGCCCTTTCAGGCGGCTGACCGACGCATCGTCGTTGACCGCAACGATCAGGCGATCGCCCTGCGCCCGTGCTTGCTCCAGGTACGTCACGTGCCCGGCATGCAGGATGTCGAAGCAACCGTTGGTGAAAACGATCTTCTCGTTATGCGCACGCGCATCATCGACTGCCAGCAATAGCTGCTCCAGGCCCAGCACACCGCGCTCGGAACCCTGATCGCGCTGGATGGCACGCCGCAATTCCGGCGCGCTGATGGCCGCCGTACCGAGCTTGCCGACCACGATGCCTGCCGCCAGGTTGGCCAGGCCCACTGCGTGTGGCAGTTCCTCGCCAGCAGCAATCGCCGCTGCCAAAGTGGAAATTACCGTATCGCCAGCACCGGTCACGTCGAACACTTCACGGGCACGTGCCGGCAGGTGCAATGCTGGATGATCCGGGCGCAGCAAGGTCATGCCGTGTTCGCCACGGGTCACCAGCAAGGCGCCCAGGTCCAGGTCGTGCATCAGCTTCGCGCCTTTGTTCACCAAATCATGCTCATCGACGCAACCTCCGACGATGGTTTCGAACTCGCTGAGGTTCGGCGTGATCAGGCTCGCACCGCGATAAATGGAAAAGTCCTTGCCCTTGGGATCCGCCAGCACCGGAATGCCTCGGGCACGGGCGGCCTGGATCAACGCCTGATGGTTTTTCAGCGCGCCCTTGCCGTAGTCGGACAGTACCAGCACCTTGATGCCTTCGAGCAGTTCATCGACCTGCACGGACAACGCCAAAGCGTCGGTGGCGAAGGGTTCTTCGAAGTCGATGCGCAGCAGTTGCTGGTGACGACTCATGACCCGCAGCTTGACGATGGTCGGCTGGTGGGCAATGCGCTGGAACAACGCGCGCACACCGGCACCCTTGAGACTATTGACCAGGCTGTCGGCGGCTTCATCGTCGCCGGTCACTCCGACCAGCGAAGCCGGCGCGCCGAGGGCGGCAATGTTCAACGCAACGTTGGCGGCACCGCCCGGGCGGTCCTCGATGTGATCGACCTTGACCACCGGTACTGGCGCCTCAGGGGAAATCCGTGAGGTACCACCATGCCAGTAACGGTCGAGCATGACATCGCCGACCACCAAGACAGGGGCTTGATCGAATCGCGGCATGGACAACTTCATGGAGCAACCCACATACAAAATGAACAGGGGCGCGATATTAACACAGGGTGAGTCAGGCTCACCCTGATGTCGGTATCAGGCGATGTCTTCGGCCGGCGTATCGAGCCCCATCGCATGCAGCCGCGAATAGTAGCCATTTTGCGCCAGCAATTGAGAGTGGGTCCCACGCTCGACGATTTCGCCGTGGTCCATCACCAGGATCAGGTCGGCCTTTTCGATAGTCGACAACCGGTGAGCGATGACCAGCGTGGTACGACCCTTCATGACTTGATCCAGCGCTGCCTGAATGTGGCGCTCGGACTCGGTATCAAGTGCCGAGGTTGCTTCATCGAGAATCAGCAACGGAGCATTTTTCAACAAGGCCCGGGCAATCGCCAGGCGCTGGCGCTGACCGCCGGACAGCAGTACGCCGTTTTCCCCGACCTGGGTATCCAGGCCTTGCGGCATCTGCGCGATGAAGTCCATTGCATAGGCGTCCGCGGCAGCCTTTTCAATGTCTTCGCGAGGTGCACCAGCCAAATCGCCGTAGGCGATATTGTTAGCGATGGTGTCATTGAACAGGGTCACATGCTGTGTGACCTGCGCTACGTGCCGACGCAGATTGCGCAAGCGATAGTCTTCGATTTCAACATCGTCGAGCAGGATCTCACCAACTTCATGATGGTAGAAGCGCGGTATCAGGCTGGCGAGAGTCGATTTGCCGCTGCCAGAGCGACCCACCAGGGCGATCATCTGTCCCGGCGCGGCGGTAAAGCTGATGTTCTTCAGCACCTCACGCTCTGTGCCTGGATAGGTGAAGCTCAGGTTGCGTACCTCCAGATAGCCGTTGACGCGATCACGTTCAACGGTTCCGTTGTCGACTTCCGGCTCAACGTCCAGTTGCTCGAAAATGCTTTCGGCACCAGCGACACCTTTCTGAATGGTCGAGCTGACTTCCGACAGCTGCCGGATCGGCTTGGGCAGCAGACCCGCCGCAGTGATGTAGGCCACCAGGTCACCGGCGGTTGCATCACCACGCAGGAGCAGCACCAGGAACATCAGAGCGGCCATGGCGGTGTAGATCACCAGCTGCAACATCGGCGTATAGACCGCACCGGTCTTGGTCATACGCAGTTGCTTGTCGGTGTTGCCCTGGCTGGCTTCGGCAAAACGCCGCTCTTCGTAGCTCTCGCCACCGAAACTGCGCACTACGCGATAACCCTGGATGGTCTCGGAAGCCACATGGGTCACGTCGCCCATCGCCACCTGGATCTTCTTGCTCTGCTTGCGGAATTTCTTGCTGGTATTACCCACCATGAATGCAATCAGCGGCAGGATCGCCAGCATCACGAGGGTCAGTTTCCAGTTCATCCACAGCAGGTAGGCAAACAGGAAGACCACGGTAAGGCCTTCGCGGATAACTACCTTGATGGCATCGGTGGCGGCACCGGTCACCATGGTCACGTTGAACGTGATTCGCGAGATCAGATGCCCGGAATTGTGGGTATCGAAGTAGCGATTCGGCAGGACCAGCAATTTATTGAACAACTCGACGCGCAGGTCATGCACCAGCCCCAATGACACCTTCGCCAGGTAATAGTTACCGAGGAAGGAGCCCAGGCCTTGCCACGCCGCGATCAGGATGATCAGCAATGGCACGGCCATCAGCAGCTGCAAGTCCTTCAGGTAGGGGACGTCGGGAAAGAGCACCGCTTCAGGATTGCTCAGGCCATCGACGAAATACTTGAGAATCCCCGCCAGCATCGGCTGTGTGGAGGCAAAGATCACGAAGCCCACGATACTCAGCAAGAAAAGACCGAGATAAGGTTTTACATAACCCAACAGCCGAAAATAGATTTTCAGGCTGGAGTCCTGTCCCGCTTTGGGCGGTGCGTCACTCATCGTAGAGCTCACTGGTTAGGAAGAACGCGAAATTTTATCACAAGCGTCAGGATTGACCCGCGCCCATACCAAAACACTGGCCAGGCCAATGGGCAACCAGCTGATAAACCATTCAGCCCTTGGCGTACCATTCAGGCTGGCGGCGTCAAACTGCATCGCCAGGGTAGAGAACAGCCATATGCCGATGATTCCCTTGGCATAGAGTGTTTCCCGAACCTTCCACGCTTCGCGCAGTACAGCGATCCAGGTCGCAGCCCACAACAATAATCCCGGCAGGCCCAATTCGATGGCCACATGGGTGAACAGGTTGTGCGCGTGGTCAAAATACTGCCCATCGGCAAACACCGTGTAGTGACTGCCAAGGCCCAGGCCCCGCCATGGGTGCTCGGCGATCATTTGCAGACTGGCCAACAGGATCTGCGGGCGATAGGAAGCGCCGCGCGCCAGTACCAGGGATTCGAAAAGCCAGAACGCAAGCATGGCGACGATCAGTGCGACCGCCGCAATGATGCGACTGCGCCGGTCACCGCACCAGATCGGCATGGCAAGTATCGTGAGAAACATTGCCAAGGCAGCACCGCGGCTCTGGCTGAGCAGAACGAATAACCCCAGGAAACCCAACGCAACGGCACAAACCACCTGCATCGTGCCAGTACGTGGCGCCCAGAGCACCAGCCACACCGCAGCCAACCCGATGACGTAGCCGCCCAGAATCGGATGGGCCAATTCGCCCAACCCTTCCACACGTGAACTCCAGGCGTTGCCTTGCATCCCATAAAATTTGACGATCGCCACCAATGCAGTGACAGCCAATCCTATGCCTCCCCACTGCATGATGCGGATCACGCGCTCGGGGCGGGCACTGGCGAATACCGGGAAAAACAACAGGAATACCACGACGTACAGCACACGTTTGGCTGCGCGTTCCAGGTCAGGGGTATTCGACCAGGAAAGGCTGAGCAGTGACCAGATCACCAGCCCGAGCAACGGCAGGTAGATCCAGCGCTGCTCATGGAATAATTCCCGAAGCCGGGCCCGCGCAGGCCAGCAGAAGATGATTGCAGGCAACCAGAGAAACGCCACCAAGCCTTGTTGATAGAGCTTGTTGGTAGGCGCAATGGCGATGGCCAACAAAAACCACAAAAGACCTACTGCCATCCATGCTTGCGCCCAACGAGTTTCTTGCATCAAATTGCTCCTGTAAGCGTTCGCCTACCCAACCCGACATGGTTAAAGCTGAATTTTTTCGGCATCATTGCCCGCCACTGTGCCCCGTTCTTCCAACAAGGCTTTCTACGATGCAATGTTCCCGGCTCCCTCAAGCAGCCCTAGATCAATTGATTGACGGTGCCAAAGTACTCGAGGCCGACAGTTACGGGCCAAAAGTCTACCTGTTGCAAGATGGGAATATCCTCAAACTGTTTCGCCGCAAGCGTATTTTTTCATCTGCCTTGTTTCGTCCATACTCGAAACGCTTTATCGACAACGCGCTCGAACTGCAAAAGCTCGGTGTGCCGACCTTGCAGGTCCTGCAGTATTACCGACTGCAGGCGCCGGGCATGACAGCCGTGCTGTACCAGCCATTGCCAGGCCAGACCCTGCGCCAGGTCGCCAGCAAGGACGGATTCAACTGGCCGCAAGCCTTGCCAGAATTGGCCGCACTGATACGCAGCCTCCATCAATCGGGGATTTACTTCCGCTCACTGCATCTGGGCAACATCGTGATCACGCCCGACAATCGTATGGGCCTGATTGACGTGGCTGACATGCGGTTCCTGCGAGCCCCATTGCCTCGCCACTTGATCAAGCGCAACCTGCAGCATTTCGCACGCTATATTGCGCGCGAGAACCTGAACGACACCTTTCCGATGCAGGCATTGGAGCAGGCAGTGTTGCCATCATGAGAGTAGCGCACGGGCGGTCTGGCTGAAGCTCAGCCAGGCTTGATCCGGCGCTAACGCTTGGAATTGTTCAGCAGCGACCGCTTCGGCAGAGACACTGAACGCTCGCAAGATCGCTTCGCGCCACGCACTCACGTCATCAACCGGGGCATACCAGCCGCTATCGGCCAACTGTTCGCGAAACACCGGTAACTCACTGCACAGTACCGGAACGCCCGCCATGACCGCCTCCTGCATGATCAACCCCAGGCCTTCTTCCCGCGAAGGGATCGCCACCCAGTCGAAGGCACGATAAAGACGCGCCGCGTCATCCAGATGGCCCGGCAGCAAGACTTGCTCACGCAGTCCCAGCTCATCGATTCGCGCTTGCAGCGTGGCCCGAGCGCTGCCCTCCCCGACAATGACCAATCTCAGGTCGGCGCGCTTGTGCAATGCCCCCGCAAAGGCATCGAGCAGGCAAATGAAGCCCTTCTCCGAAACCAGGCGCCCCACCGCTCCCAATATTGGCCCTCCGGTCGCAGACAGGCCCAAGCGGCTCAACGCCTCTTCCCGAGGAAGTAAAGCGCTATGGAAAGCGGCAGGCTCAAAGGCACTGCGCAATGTCACGACCGGTACCTGCAAGTCACGATTCAGGGAAGTTGCGAGGGTGTTCGACACGGCAGCCAATGCCAGCTGGGAGGATGGGAGCTGTTGGAAGAGCGCTCGATCACCTGCATGGAGCCGCGTCGCCCCATGAAAAATGACCACTACACGGATATGCGGCAACCCCTTGAGTATCGGCAACAGCGTGCGCGCCACTCCCAACCCGTCAAGCAATAGCAAACGCGCGTCGCTGTCCTTGAGGGCGCGGTGAAACCGGGCGCGCATCCAGGGTTTGGTCAATCGCCAGAAATGCCGCCCTTTCAATTGGGCAGAAGTCAGCCCCCATTCACGGATCTCACCAACGTTCACTCCACATTCGCGCGCACCTCCCTGAAGCAACCAGGTTTTCACCGGGGCCGAGGGCAAGGCATGAGACAGTATCTGCTGATGCACCTTGTGGATCGAGGCAAATGGAGCACCACCGGCCCACATCACATTGAGAATACTCATAGGGCAAGCAGCCAATACAAAAGGTAAAGGGGATAAGCTGCGGTGTCGCTACTTGATGGTCCAGCCAATGCAGACTCCCAACAACAAAAACAAAACGAATTTGACCTGTTCGCGCCGACTACGACGCGCCTTGCGCTGTCGCTCGATAGGCGTTTGCACGTGCAGGCCAAACCCGGTGTGCATGACTGCGTCCGCTTCAAGCGTCAGGGCAGTCAGATTCAGCTGCGCGTATCGTTGTGACAGCGCTTTCTCTCCACCGTGCCCGGAGAATGGCGCGCACAATCGATATTCCTTTACCCTCCGCAGGCCCGGGTTCAGCGAGAACCCCTGCCACTGCGGCTTGTCGGAAATCAATGGATGGCAAGCCACTCCACCTACGACCTCACGCGGCCCCAGATGAATGTAGGGACTGTGAACCCGCAGATCATGAGTATAGCTACGCAGCCACACTTGCAGGATTTCCGGGCGCAATTGGAGAATGGTCATGGAGTCTTCCACAAACCCTGGGCGATAGAATTCCCAGTCATCCTCGCAATGGAAGATGTAGTTCGTGCTGACGTGTTCGTACGCCAGGTCGATTGACGCCAGTTGACCCAGCTTGGGTCGATTGACGAACACCGTGCAGTGTTCCTTCCAGTTAGCTGGAATGACCGCGTGAACGCCTTCGTCACCCGCATCCTCAGTGATGAACACTTCACGGATAGGGGCCGTATTGAATCGATCGAAGCTCTCGAGTGTAGTCTTCAGCAGATCCAGGCGACCACAGCTTGTGACCACTAGCGTGATGTCACTCTCGTGGGAAAAATGCACGGTTTTCTCAATAGGATAAAAGTGGTCAGCAATATCAATGGCCGGCCTACACTTGTCAAACACCCAAATTGAGTCGAATTCTTTCCAACAGACTCAGCGGCGCACGGACACGCAGTGCAGGCTCAAGCTCCTCAACGATACGCTGGCCGATGCGTGCAAAGCTGAACTGACTGACCGCCAGCTCCTGACCGTTGCGCGCGATACGCTGCGCCAGTTGCGGGTCGCTGCGCAGAATGGCCAGCTTTTCCTGAAGCTGTGCAATGTCCCGATACAACACCACGTTGTGCATATCCTGCAAGCCCAGCGCTTGGCATTCCGCGGCACCCTGATCATAGGCTAGCAAGACACAGCCACAGGCCATGGCTTCGAAGTTCTTGATCATGAATTCGCCCATGCCGACGTCCGCACTGACGAAAAATCGAATGCGGTTAAGCGTATCGCGGTACTCCTCGCCGGACTTGGTACGAGTGACAACCAGGGGTTCGACACTCGCCAGCTCATCGAGCAGTGCCTTGCGGCCGCTATAGGCAACGCTGTTGGTACTGCCAACGAACGCCAGCTCGATATCCCGCTCGCGCCCTTGATCTTCAAGCTGCGTCTGGTCGTAGCCCTTGGGAACGAACACTGCATCGAAGCCCTCCGAACGCAGGCGCTCGGTGACAACGAAACCGGAACTGATGACTCGCGCCCACGGCAATCGACGGTAGTGCGCACTGAACTTACCGGTGTACTTGCAAGGAATGTAGTTCTGGTAGGCATCGTGCTCGAGGATGACCAGGTTGGGAATCGTGCGGATAAATCCGACCTGGCGGATCTCCTGCTTGAACCGCAGGAAAAACACGATCCGGTCGTACCGGGACACGTCGACTTCACGCCGGAAATAACTGCGCAGGTTGCGCTGTTCCTTGCTGCTCAACCACCGCAAGTCGCACTCGCAATGAGCCGCCACCCCGTCGTACAGACGGTCCAGGATGGCCCGCTGATCTTTCTGCACCAGAAATAGAACTTTCATCGTCTTCCTTGCCACAACAGGCAAATGGAGCAACACCTGAAACCGGACCTGCCCTCAGACGGCCGACCTTCAGGCCCATGACACCTTATAAACGCCAAAACAGTTCCTGGCGTCGCACAGCCTTGCGAAAAAATTCATTTTCGCCGTAACGCGAACCGGCCCGGCCCGCCAGAAACCGCTGCAACCCACGCCGCAAGCGACGCTTGAATGGCGGCGGCGGTTGCAGGTCGTGCATCATCGCCAATGCCATTGCCTTGTCACGCTGCTGAGCCAGGGAAAGCTGCAGGCAGTAGGGATGCATCTGCTGACCAAGATCGAACACGGGAGGAAGGGCAATAGCGGTGCCGGTGTCACCCATCGGCCAGCGATCGTTGTCATGAAGGTGATTGGCATAGCCCAACAGCGTCGGTTGCCAATCAAGCCCCTTTAGCGCTTCGAGCACTGCTGCCTGCGCACAAAAATGATCGGGATGGGGATCAAGGGTCGGGTGCGGCAATACGATTACCTCAGGCCGGGCACGCAGCAGCAGGGCTTGCAGATCTGCCAGCAGGTTGTTCCAGGTTGGCGCGCCATCGACATCGCCCGGCAGGCCAAACGGGTTCAATTGGCGAAATACCCGGGTGTCGTGCAAATCCGCTTCCCGCGAGCCTATCGGCTTGGCGGGCGATGCCTGCATGGCTTCCAGTTGCAAGCAGAAATAGCCCAACTGCACGCAATGGTCTGACGGCACTCCCGCCCAGCGCGGCACGGCAATACTGTCCCAGGCACGCAAACGGCCTTTCAGGCGCGCCGCCTCGACCTTGTTCATGCCCATGCGTTGATAATGTTCGGCTTCGATTTCACCGGCGGTGAGCGTCACGATCCAGGCTTCATCTGCCTGACTGTACAAACCGTAAGCCGCGAGCTCGGCATCATCGGCATGCGGGGCGATGACCATCACCCGTTGACGGCGAAAGTCCGGATGTTCAAAAGCCCACAACACAGGCTCACCCTGTAGCCGGCAGAATCTCCCACGCAGGCGCAACTCACCGCGCGACAGCACCTGGGCCTGGCCGCTGAGGTTGAGGTAACGCAGGCCGTCCACTCCCCGTTCGAAGGTCTGCCGGTCAGGGCTGTCGCCCCCCGTCAACTCGACCACTGGATCGAAGAAACGTCCCAGCCACGTGCTTTTTACCTTGAGGGCCAGCACCAGCGTCGCGTCGTCGACCAGCATGACGCCCTCATCCAGGCGCAGGTGCTCCCCGTTCAGGTGAACCTTGGGCTGCGGGGTGTAGGGCGTAAAGGTGTACTGATAGTCGTCTTTGGCGCTATAGAACAGGTGATCGGCAAACCAGGCTTCGTGGGCCACCCAGCCCACCAGCGCAAGCACCAGTGGCAACCACCACACCACCAGGATGCCGGACAGGATCAACAGCACCAGCGCCACCAGCAGACCGATGCGTTTATTGCGCCGATGGCGCTTGAGCAATTGCTGTTTGCGGGTCATGGCTTGACTCATACGGTGTAGACCGGCACAGGGTTGCACCAGCGATCCTTGTATTCCCGGTCGGCACGGCCAAAGGAAAAGCGCAGGGGCTTGTCCAGTGCCCTGGCGTGCTCCCAGGCGCTTTGGGTGTTGAGAAAACTCAGTACGCTACCGGGACTGAACTCGCGGGTTTCGGGATCGACACCGCCATTGATGTATTCAACGCTGATCCATTGCGGCGTCTCAACGCGATAAACCAGTTGAATGGCGATGGCGGCATCATTGAGGAAGATCACCGAACCGATCAGAAACTCGCGCAACAACTCGATGACCTCGGCCATGCGTTCGGCACCGGTTGCCGGGAAACCCCAGCGACGCAGGAACAAATCACAATAGATCGCGCCCAGCTCCTGGCTGGAAAACTCGGAAACCGCTCGCACGACGCCACCCGCTTCCTCCAGCAACCTGAGTTCGCGACGCTGGTTGTAGCGAAATTTCTTCGACAACTCTTCGGGCGTGCGCGCCATGGCCAGTTGTTCGGCCTGCAGCCTGATACCGGTGAAACGGTTTTCGTTGAGCGCCGACAAGTAGCGGCCACGATGGCGCAAAGGTGCCTGGGCATCGGTGGCAGCCGGCAGGATGATTTCGGCATTGCCGAGGTCGAACAAGCCCTTCTTGCCGTGACGCTTGAGCACGTCCTTGGACAAGGCAAGGTCGCGCCCCCAGGTCGGAATCGCCGCCTTGATTTCGCCGCCTTGCTCCCACGCCAGGTATCGCACTGGGATGTCGGCGAGCCGCGCCAGGCGCTCGACCACCAGCGGGTGAGTGGCGACGCTGCCGCCATAACGCTGCCAGGCCTCGGCATAAGTCGAGGCATCGGATAGCGACCAGCCGCGTTCGCGCCAGCCTTGAAATCGGTTGAGCATCAGCCCCTCTGTGCCAGTTCGGTAACGTGCGGCAAGTGCCAGAAAGCATCGCGCACCGCGCGGTCGGAGAAGCGTTCACGCAGGCGCTCAAGCATCAATTCGGCGCACTGGCGACGTTGCTGCTCGTCCATTGCGGCCAGATGTTGCAGGCCTTGAGCCAAGTGCTCGGCATCGCCCAAGGGAAACAGAATACCAACGCCTTCGACCACTTCCTTGGCTCCGCCACAGGCCGTTGCGAGCAATGGCACGCCCGCCGCCATGGCTTCGAGCAGCACCATGCCGAATGGTTCATGATCGGAACTGAGGGCAAACACATCGAAAGCGCTGAAATACCGCCGGGCCTCAGGGACCTGACCAAGGAACAGCACCCGGTTGCCAATCCCCAACTCGAGAGCCTGGGCCTTCAAATCCTGTTCCAGACGACCGCTACCCAAAATGACCAGTTGGCTGTTGGCCGGCAACCCGGGGAGCGCCTTGGCAAAACCTTCCAGCAACGTGGCTTGATCCTTGTCCGGGTGCAGACGACCGACGTTGCCGACGATCCAGGCATCCGCAGACAGGCCGAGGGTCTCGCGCGCCTCGCGAGCCGACACCTGGCTAGCCTGCAAAGCCGGTACATCGATCCGGTTATAGAGCGTCTGGATCCTTGCCGCCGGCCACTTCGGCAGGCATTGGCGCATGTCGTCACGCACGGCATCGGACACCCCGAGCAGGCTCAGGCGCTTGCGGAAAATATGCGCGAAAAGCTTGCGTGTGCCGCGCTTGTAATCGTCAAACGCATGGTGCACGCCAATCACCGGCAACGAGGTGCCGAGCAAGGCGATGTAGATCGGCTTGAAGCGATGGGCGATGCAGAAACTGAAATTGCGCGAAGCGGCGATCTTGCGCAGATCGCCAATGGCGCCCAGCTTCAGGCCACGAATGGCCTTGGAGCTGTACTCCATGAACAACACTTCATCCGAGGCGCAACCCGCGGCCACCTCGGCGTCAGCGACCCCGGTCAGAAACACCGTGGTCACGCGATAGCCGGTGCCCGCGAACAGGCTGGCGTACTGCCGGGCGCAGTCCAGGAACGGCCCGTCATAGCCGTGACAAAACTGCAGCACATGGCGTTCAGCCGAGCGTGTCATAGGTGTCCGCGCCCTCTTTGACCACCAGGATGTCTTCCATGATCAGATACTGTAGATCCGAACCGAAGAACATGTTCAAGGCGTCCGTCGGCGAGCAGATCATCGGTTCGCCACGACGGTTGAGCGAGGTGTTCAGCGACACGCCGTTACCCGTCAGGTTTTCCAGTGCCTTCATCATGTCGTAGTAGCGTGGGTTGTATTCACGCTTGAGCACCTGGGCCCGGGACGTGCCGTCTTCGTGAACGACTTCCGGCACGCGGGTTTTCCATTCTTCAGCCACTTCGAAAGTGAAGGTCATGAACGGCGCCGGGTGATCGATCTTGATCATCTGCGGTGCGACGGTGTCGAGCATCGACGGGCAGAAAGGCCTCCAGCGCTCGCGGAACTTGATCTGGTGGTTGATGCGGTCGGCCACGCCGGCCACGCTCGGGCAACCGATGATCGAACGACCGCCCAGTGCACGCGGACCGAACTCCATGCGGCCCTGGAACCAGGCCACCGGGTTGCCGTCGACCATGATCTTGGCGATCTGCTCGGGCATGTTGTCGAGCTTGCGCCACGTTGGCTTGTTCTCGTGACGAGCACAGGCCGCGATCACGTCTTCGTTGCTGTACGACGGACCGAGGTAAACGTGTTCCATCTTCTCGACCGGTACGCCACGGGCATGGGACACATACGCTGCCGCGCCCACCGCAGTACCGGCGTCGCCGGACGCCGGCTGCACGAACAACTCCTTGACGTCGTCGCGAGCGATGATTTTCTGGTTGAGCTTGACGTTCAGCGCACAACCACCGGCGTAGGCCAGCTTGCCGGTTTCCTTGAGCACGTCGCCCAGGTAATGGTCGATCATCTGCAAGGCAATTTTTTCAAACAGCGCTTGAATGCTGGCGGCATAGTGAATGTAAGGCTCGTCGGCGATGTCGCCTTCGCGCTTTGGACCCAGCCACTCGATCAGCTTCGGCGAGAAGTAGTAACCCTTGCCCTTCTCTTTGTAACGACGCAGCCCGATAACGTTGGCGTAGTCGGTGTTGATGACCAGCTCACCGTTTTCGAACGAAGCCAGGCGCGAGAAATCATATTTGCTGGCGTCGCCGTACGGCGCCATGCCCATGACCTTGAACTCACCGTCAAGCATGTCGAAACCGAGGAACTCGGTGATCGCGCCATACAGGCCGCCGAGAGAGTCCGGATCGAAAAATTCCTTGATCTTGTGGATCTTGCCGTTTTCGCCATATCCGAAGAAGGTCGTGGCGTACTCGCCCTTGCCGTCGATGCCCAGGATCGCGGTTTTCTCTTTGAAACCGGAACAGTGATAGGCGCTGGAGGCGTGGGCCAGGTGGTGTTCAACCGGCTCGATCTTGATCTTCTTCGGATCAAAACCCAGTTGCTCCAGGCACCAGACGATCTTGTTGCGATAGCGCTTGTAGCGACGGTTACCCATCAGGATCGCGTCGAGTGCGCGGTCCGGGGCGTACCAGTATCGCTTGGCGTACTGCCACCGCGCCTTGCCGAACAGGCTGATCGGTGCGAACGGAATCGCTACCACGTCAACGTCGGAAGGCTTGATGCCGGCCTGTTCCAGGCAGAACTTCGCCGACTCGTAGGGCATGCGGTTCTTTGCATGTTTATCGCGTACGAAGCGCTCTTCTTCCGCCGCCGCGACCAGCTTGCCGTCGATGTACAGGGCTGCGGAAGGATCATGGCTAAGGGCGCCGGACAGGCCAAGAATCGTCAATGCCACAGGGGTCTAGCCTCTTTAGTCTGCGTGCAGGCGCAATGCGCCTCAAAAATTAATGTGCCCTCGCAACGGGCGAGAGACAGCTAAAGGGCGGGATTATAGCTTAAAAGCAGCTTCAAGCCTCTAGCGGCAAGCTGCAAGCGATAGCGGGGTTGACCGTGCCGTTGGTTATTCGGGTGCTGGCCGCCAGTAAATGCTGATATTGCCATCCGTGCCCTGCCGGTAAATCGTATACGGCAAGACAACGGTATCCAGCACGCCAGTCAATACCAGGTCCACCAAAACGAGCGGGACGTAGATACCCGTTGGATCAGGCGGCGCATTCAGCACACAAAAATCGTAGGCCAGGCCGCTGTACACCCGAGGAATGGACTGACAATAGGTTTTTTGCCGTCGAAGCCCGTGGGCCGCGTCGGCATCGTCCTGAAACACCGTTGCGACCGTCCCGCACCCTGTCAAAGCCAGTGAAATGAAACCTGATACAACTAGCGTCTTGATCGTCAAAGCTTGCCCTCCGTAAGCGTCAGGCAAACTAGCATCGCGGTCATTCAGGCCACAGTTCATGGCTTCTCAAAATCATGTAGGACCGTTCGCAGGAACTTGTCCGCTAATCTCTCGAAGGGGTTCAGGCAGCGCCAGAGACGTCCTTGGGTAGACGCTGATCGATGACCTGATAGAGCGCGCTATTCTCGGGCCAATTACGCATGAACCGCGCCCGATCCCGAGCATACGCCGGCGCGAAGCTGGCGAGCGAGCCATGCTGGCACATCGAATCCAGATCGATCAGCGCCCAACGATCCTGCTGCCAGAACAGATTGTGGCCCTTGAAGTCGCCGTGGCTGATGCGCTCGCGAATCAGTTCGGCGAACAGGTGATCCAGCGCCAGCAACTCGGTCTCAGGAGCATCGCCGCTATCAATGTACGGCGCGAATCGCTCGATGATGTCTGGCCCCGGCAGATGCTCGGTGATCAGATAGGCACGACCGCGCAACCCGAGAAAACGCTTTTCCTGCACCGCCAGCGGCTTGGGCGTGGCGATGCCGAGGAATGCCAGGCGATTGCCCTCGCGCCAGGAGTGCCAGGCACGGCTCGGGCGCCAGAAGCGCTTGAGCCAGTGGGCGAAACCCTTGATGTTGTAGCGCTTGATCACCAGCGTACGTCCGTCCACCTCAACCTTGCCGACGCTCGCCGCGCCGCCGGTCTTGTACAGATGCCCCTGATCCAGCAAGGCATCAGCCTGGGCCAATACCGGTAGCATTGCCGCCTCTTCCTCGCGACGGATCGCCCGCAAGCCGAACGCACCGCGCTGGACGCTGAACAGCGTGCATTCGCGACCGGTCTTGATCAGGAAGTCCTTCAGGCGCCAGCTGCGAACCTTGTCGACCTGTTTTTGCAGCGCCTCCATGGGTAGGGCATGCTCGCCGTTGCTCAGCAGGTAGTACACCAGCAATTCTTCGGTGAACGGCTCCAGCGACTTGGGCAACTGGGCGAAAAACACCCCGAGGTTTTCCAGGACCTTCTGGCGCGAGAGTGGCTGGCCCGCCGTTTCGCTGCAGATCCCGGCGCCATCGATCAAATACAGTCGATTGCCCTGGCGCAACAGGTTGTCCAGATGCAGGTCTTCCTGCCACAAACCTTTGCGATGCATCTGGCCGATCGCACCCAAGGCTTGCGCCAGCACGGTTGACTGCTCGTCGGCCAGCACCGGCAGGCCTTCCACCTGCTGCCAGGCATCGCCCAGGCTCTGGGCACCCTCAAGGAACTCAAACAGCAGCCAGCCACCCTCGCCATCCTTCAGGCCATCAGCCAACAGGAGTGGCGTGGTCAGGCCTTGGGCGGAGAGCAATCGCACGCCGTCCAACTCGCGCTGGAAATTCCGTGCTGCCTTGTTGCCAACCAGCAACTTGGCCAGCACTGGCCGACCGCGCCAGACACCGGCACCGACATAACGCTGTCCAGGCAATACCCGCAACAGGGTCAGCAACTGCAACTGCGCCGGCCCGGCAGCATCGGCCAGTGAAAGACTGATGGGCAGGCTCGGCTGACGGCCAGCGTTTTTCAGCTCGGACAAATGCATCAGCGCTTCTCCTTATGGCTACGTCGCGCGGTCAGGCGCGCCAGCCAGCTATCGATCAGCGTGCTGTCCTGAGATTGATCCAGATAGGCGGCCAGCAGAATGCGCAGCTGCGCCTCGCTCCATTCCGGCGCCCGACGTAACAGCGGCTCCAGGTCCTTGACCCGATCCCGCTGGCCGAACAGCAGTGGCCGAGTCTTTTCCAGATCGATCAGTTGCGCCTGATAGCCGTCACCGGTGGCGCACAGGAAAATATGCTTGGGGTAAAAACAGCCATGCACCTGACGCTTGCCGTGCAGGTGCCGCGCCAGTTTTCCGCAGGCTTGAAGTATCGCCACATGTTGCGCCTCGCCGAGGTCCGACCAGCGCTGCAGCAGCGAATCCAGGTCATCCCAGCCGTCCAGGGCGCGAGTGAGGAGAATCGCCCGGACTTCGCCGTCGACCTTGCGCTCACCGAAAAACGCCGCTTTCAGCGCTGGAATGCCGAGCTTTTCGTAGCGGCTGATGTTACGAAACTCCCTGGCAAAACTCGGCTCGCCAAAGGGCGCGTGCAAGGTATGCATCTGGTAGTTGCTCTGACGCTTGAGGTAGAAACCCTGACCCTCCAGATCCAGTCGAAACACGCTGCTCCAGCCTCCACGCAAGGTGTTGGGTTCGTCCACGGCATCGAGCTGCCGGGCCCAGAGCGCATCGAAAGTACCGAGGCCGTGGCGCTCAAGCAGCGCACGGTCTTCAGCGGCCAGGAAATCAGTCATTCGCGTCCCTCGAAAAATCTCACCACATGCCGGATGCGCTTTTTATCGGCGGCATTGAGCCGGCTGCACTGGCGGTATTGCAGGTAAAAGCGCAGGCGCTGGGTAGCCGACAGTTGATACTTGGCGACCTTGTCCAGGCAGGCCAAGTCCTTGGTGATTCGGTATTTGAGCCAGAAACCGCTCCAGAAATCACCGTTGGGGCAGTCGATCAGGAACAGGCGGGCCTGATCGTCGACCAGCAGGTTGCGCCACTTCAAATCGTTATGGGTAAAGTGATGTTCGTGCATTGTGCGGGTGTAGCTGGCCAGTTGTCGGCTGATGCTGTCGACCCAGGCGCGGTCCGCCAGTTTCGCATCGTGCCGCTCGGCCAGCGCCGACAGGTCTTCTGTATGTGGCAGTTCGCGAGTGATCATCGCCCCACGATCGTAGGCCGCACCACGCCGCTCCAGGCCCCAGGCCACTACCTCGGCGGTGGGGATGCCCCACTTGGCGAAACGCTTGAGGTTCTGCCACTCCATTTTCACCCGTGGCTTACCCAGGTAGCGCCGCAAGCCCTTGCCCGCCCCCACGTAGCGTTTGACGTAATAGTTGACGCCATTGCGCTGGACGCGAATGACCTCCGACAACGGATCGCGGGTCAGGCGCTCACCTTGCAGCGCAAACACGGCATCAAGGCTGCCGAAGTCTTCTGCCAGATCGTTGTAAGCAGGCTCAAGCCTCCAGCCCGCCATCAGAGCGCGTCCCCGTATCGCTGTTTACGCTCGTAAAGCTTGTTGGCCTTGCCTTCGAGCCAGCTCAGCAGCCCGGCTTCTTCGCTCAAGACCTGGCGCAGCGGCTGCTGGAAATAGCCCTTGAGAAAACGCAGCTTGTCGCGTCGGGTCAGGCCGATATCCAGCGCGGAAAAATACAGCGCCGCCAGATCCTTGTTACGCCAGCGCGCGGTGATCGTCGGACGGGTCTGGGCGCGGTGCAGGTCGATCACCGAGAGTTTGAAATCGTCCGCGGTCACCGGCTTGTCGGTGTGCAACAGGAAGTGGCAGATGTAACAGTCACGGTGGTTTACCCCGGCACGGTGCATCATGCCGGTCATGCGCGCCACTTCGGCAATCAGCGCACGCTTGAGTTTTGGCTCGGGCGGCTGCTTGATCCAGTTGATGCTGTAATCTTCGAGACTGACAGTCGGCGCCAGCTCTTCGGTGACGATGAACGAATGCTGGTCCGCCGGGTTGCTGCCCTTCTCGCCATAAGCGACGGCGGTCATGGTCGGCACGCCGACTTCCTGCAGGCGTTGGATGGCCTTCCACTCCTGGCCAGCCCCCAGCACCGGCAACTTGGCAGTGAGCAGGTTCTTGAAGATCTCGCCCCAGCCGATGCCACGGTGGATTTTCACGAAAAACCCGTTGCCGTTCACTTCGGTACGCAGCGTGCGGCGAGCCTCAAGCTCCCGGTATACCTCGCCCTGCAAGCCCTCGACTTCGGCGAACGGATCGCGTCCGGCCCAGAGGCTCTTGAACGGTTCAGCCAGCATCAACTTCATTTAAGCGTGCTCCGCCAGAATCACATCGGCCGCGTGCTGCGGCATGCTGTAGAGGTCGGCCGTCTCGGCGAAGGCCAAACCGTTGCGGCTCCAGGCCGCCCTTGCTTGAGCGTCGTTCAGCATACCGGTCAGGTACTGGGTCAGCTGGGCTTGATCGAACGGCTCGTCCAGCACCAGGCCGGCGTCGGCCTCGGCGATGTAATGGGCGTACCCGCATACCGCACTGACCAGCACCGGCAACCCAGCCACCAGCGCTTCGAGCAGCACGGTGCCGGTGTTTTCGTTGTAGGCCGGGTGGATCAACAGATCGGCGCCCAACAGGAAACGCGGTATATCGCTGCGACCCTTGAGGAACGTCACGTTGTCGCCGAGCCCCAGCGTGGCGCTCTGCATCTGGAATATCTTGGGGTCGTCCTGGCCAATTACAAACAGCCGGGTGCGCTTCTTCAGATCAGCGGGCAACCCGGCCAGGGCCTTGAGACTGCGATCCACGCCCTTGGTCTTGAACCCGGAGCCGATCTGGACCAGCAGCAAGTCATCGTCCTTCAGATTGAATTCAGCGCGGAACCCGGCGCGAATTTCGTCCGCATCCGCCGGCCGGCGACGATCCTGGGCAATACCCGGCGGCAGCAGGTGGAAGCGCTCCAGTGGCGTGCCGTAATGCTTGATGAATAGCGGTTGCTGGACCTCGGAAATCATCAACACTTCAGTCTTGGCGTCCTTGGCGAACACCGCGCGCTCGTACTCGGCGAAATGGCGGTAGCGGCCCCAGCGCCGATACAGCGAATTGCGCAGGTTTTGCGCCTTGTCTTCGAAACAGCCGTCAGCGGCGTAGTAGACGTCCAAACCCGGCATCTTGTTGAAGCCGATCAAACGGTCCACCGGACGCTTGGCCAGGTCCGCTTCCATCCACTCGCTGAGCTTTTCGTTGCGCCGATGGTTGAAGAATGCCTTGACCGGCGCCACGAGTACCTCGAAACCCGGTGGCACCTCGCCTTCCCAGATCAGCGTATAGACGCGAATCTGGTGCCCGCGCTTCTGGCACTCCAGGGCGATGCGCATGAAATCTCGCTGCAGGCCACCAAAGGGAAAGTACTTGTACAGGACAAATGCCAATTGCATCAGCGCAGCTCCTCAGCCAGTAACAACGTGCTCAGTCGGCTCGCGACACGCTCGGGATTCAGACGCGTGAAGCACAATGGCCACTCGCGTTTCAGGTCAAACCGATTGGCATCTTCGGCCGTCGGTTGATAAGTGCATTTTTTTTGCAAACACGGTGCGCAGGGGAAATCGCTGGCCATGTGAATCTGCGACTTGCCGTAGGCCCCGGTCAGGCCCGGATTGGTCGGGCCGAACAGCGACAGCGTTGGCACATCAAGGGCTGCGGCCAGATGACCGAGGCCAGTGTCCACCGCCACGCAGGCTTGCGCGCCGGCCAGCACCTTGCCGACCCCGGCCAGATTCAGCTTGGGCAAAACCTCGGCGTGCTTGAAGCCGGCAGCGATACGCTCGGCACGGGCCTTTTCCGCGCCGTTGCCCCAGGGAAGTTTCACGCCCACACCAAGGTAACCGACCCGTTCGGTCAGCTCGCGCCAGTAGGCTTCGGGCCAGTGCTTGGTGTCCCAAGTGGTGCCATGCAGGAACACCACATAGGGGTTCTTGCGCGGCAATTCCACCAGGCGCTCGACACTCAGGCCGTAGTCACCCAGCCCCTTGGGCAAGTCATAACCCAGGGCGATGGCGAACAACTGACGCACCCGCTCTACCGCATGCTGACCGCGGGCAACCGCCAGCCGCCGGTTATAGAAACGCGCGGCGACGGGTTCGCGCGCCGAACCTTTATCGAGGCCGGCCACCGGGGCTTTCACATACCGGGTCAGCAGAGCGCTTTTGAGCAGGCCCTGGGCATCGATGACCAGATCGTATTTCGTGGCGCGAAGGCTCTGCTTGAAGCGCTTCCACTCGCCACTCTTGATGGTCTGCCAGAGGTTCTTGCGCCAGCGACGGATCGCCACCGGAATCACCTTGCCCACCGCCGGGTGCCAGGTCGGAATTTCGGCGAAACCTTCTTCCACCACCCAGTCGAAGGTGATGCCGGGGATGGCCCGCGAGGCGTCGGTCAGCGCCGGCAGCGCATGAATCACGTCGCCCAGCGATGAAGTCTTGATCAGCAATACCCGCAAACTATTTGACCTCGACCACAGTGCCCTGCAAACGCTGCAAGGCTTCGTTCACCGCCTGCGGCATCAGTTGGCGCAGGCAGTTGTAATGGCCGAAACGGCAGGTGCGGTCGAAGCATGGGCTGCATTCGATGCCCAGGCGCACGATCTCGACATGTTCGGCCAAGGGTGGCGTGAAGCCCGGTGACGTCGAGCCATAGACTGCCACCAGCGGGCGGTTCAGCGCGGCGGCAACGTGCATCAGGCCAGAGTCGTTGGACACCACCGAATCGGCGCAGGACAGCAAATCGATGGCCTCGGCCAACGAGGTGCCGCCACTGAGGTTCACCGACTCTTCACGCAAGCCGGGAATCAACCGCGAACGGATGTCTTCACCCACGGCGTGATCGTTTTTCGAACCGAACAGCCAGACTTGCCAGCCCTCGCGAATCTTCGCTTCGGCCACCTTGGCGTAATGCTCGGACGGCCAACGCTTGGACTCGCCGAACTCGGCACCGGGGCACAGCGCCAACACCGGGCGGTCGAGGGTCAGGCCAAACTTGGCCAATGCCGCCTCGCGAGTCACCGGGTCGATCCGCAGGCTCGGGCGCGGGTAAGGCTTGGGCAGCTCAAGGCCTGGCTCGTAGGCCAGGGCCATGAAGCGCTCGATCATCAACGGGTAACGCTCTTTATCCAGCGTGCGTACGTCGTTGAGCAGGCCGTAGCGGAACTCACCACGCCAGCCGGTACGCTTGGGGATGCCGGCGAAGAACGGCACCAGTGCCGACTTCAGGGAATTGGGCAACAGGATCGCCTGGTCGTACTGGCCGGCCAGGGATTTGCCGATGCGCCGACGCGTCGCCAACTCCAGTGCGCCGTGGCCGAGCGGGAAGCTCAAGGCCTGGCGAACTTCGGGCATGCGCTCAAGAATCGGCCGGCTCCACTCGGGGGCCAGCACGTCGATTTCGCATTGCGGGTGGCGTTGCTTGAGACACTGAAACAGTGTCTGCGCCATCACCATGTCACCGACCCAACTGGGCCCAACGATCAGAATTTTCATGTGGTTTCCATAAACGAACCGGGGAGGCCTACGCCTCCCCGCCTCGAGAATCACTGCTGGGGCATGCATGCTTGCGATGGGTCATTACCTTCAACATTACTGTCGACTGTCACTCCGCTATCGCGAGCAGGCTCGCTCCTACATTGGGTCTTGGTGTACTTCAATCTGCCAAACTACGCAGATCTACTGTGGGAGCGGGCTTGCTCGCGAAGGGGCCATCACATACAACATTGATGGTGCCTGACACTCCGCTTTCGCGAGCAAGCCCGCTCCCACATTTGGGTATTCGGTGTTGCAAATACCGCGTTTCAGCTTAGCCCCAGTTCACGCCAGATCCGCATGACCTGTCGCCGTTCGTCCGCGAACTGGTCACCCGGAATCACCCCGGCATTCTTCTGCAAGGCCTGCCGGTGGGCGGCGGAGCGGTAAGCTTTATAAGCTTCACGCAACAGACTGGCGTCCTCGACAGGCATCAGCCCGGCCTTCTCCAATTCTTCCAGAATACGGATATTGTCTGTCCAGCGCAGCAATGGCGGGTACGTTTCGGACCACGCCAGGGCCGCGTATTGCACCATAAATTCAATATCGACGATACCTCCGGCGTCCTGCTTGAGGTCGAAGGGCACTGTGGCTTCGAAGGCATTTGCCCCGGTGCCGGCCGCGGTACTCTTGCTGCCCAGGTTATCGCGCATCTTGGCGCGCATCTCGCTGACCTCCTGGCGCAGGGTCGGCAAGTCGCGTGCCTTGCCCAGGATCGCTGCGCGAACCTGCTCGAATGCCCGGCCGACGTCGTCGCTACCCACCAATACCCGCGCCCTGACCAACGCCTGATGCTCCCAGGTCCAGGCTTCATTTTCCTGGTAGCGCGCAAAGGCCCCCAGCGAACTCACCAGCAGCCCTGATGCACCGGACGGGCGCAGGCGCATGTCGACTTCATAGAGCTGACCGGAGTTGGTCTGCGCTGTCAGCAAGTGAATGATCCGCTGCCCGAGCCGGGTGAAAAACTGCGCGCCATCGATCGACTTCGGCCCGTCGGTTTCTGCCTGTGGATCGCCATCATGGATGAACACCAGGTCCAGGTCCGAACCATGCCCCAATTCCAGGCCACCGACTTTCCCATAACCGACAATGATGAAGCCGGGATCGCACAAGGTGCCATCGGTGCGTAGCGGCGTGCCGTACTTGGCGACCGTTTGCCGCCAGGCCAGGGCCAGTACTTGTTCCAGTATCGCTTCGGCGAGCCAGGTCAGGTAATCGCTGACTTTCATCAACGGCAGGCTGCCGGCGATTTCCGAAGCGGCGACCCGCAAGCGGTGCGCCAGCTTGAAATGGCGCAAGGCCTCCATCTGCTGCTCGAGGTCGTCCTCGGGAATCCGGGTCAGGCGTTCGCGCAACTCAGCGGCCAGCTCCGGTGCCAACGGCGGCTTGAACAACCGGCCTTCGTTGAGCAACTCATCGAGCAACAGCGGAAAGCGGGTGATCTGTTCGGCGATCCATGGGCTCGCTGCACACAAGGTCAGCAAGCGGCGCAGGGCACCGGGATTTTCGGTCAGCAAAACGAGATAAGCAGAACGGCGGGCTACAGCTTCCACCAGTGGCAACACCCGTTCCAGCACCAGATCCGGATTGGCATGCTCGACAGCCTGGGCCAGCAAGCGCGGAATAAAGGCGTCGAGGCGCTCACGCCCCAGTCGCTGCATGGCGCGCAATTGCGGGCTGCCGCGTAAACTGGCCAAGGCTTTCAGAGCCTGGGTGGCATCGGCGAAACCGCCTTCCTGCAACTGTCGGCAGGCAGCTTCTTCATCCTGAGCCTCTTCCCACAGCGGCAACCACTCTCCACCGACCACCACTTCGTTTTCGGCGCCCTGCTCCTCGTCAGGGTCGGCGATCACCTGAGCGAAGTGCCAGGCCACGCGGCCGCGCCAGTACATCAGGCGCTCATGAAACGCCGGCCAATCGGCAAAGCCCAACATGAAGGCAATGCGCGCCTGATCCTGAGCACTGTCCGGCAGCATCTGGGTCTGGCGATCGGCAATCGCCTGAATCGCATGTTCGGTGTAACGCAGGAACTCGTAACCTTCACGCAGCTCACTGATCACCGCTGGCGGGAGATAACCCTGACCTTCCAGCGTACTCAGTACTTTTAATAGTGGACGTTGTTGCAGACTCAGGTCGCGACCGCCGTGAATCAACTGAAAGGCCTGGGCAATGAACTCCACCTCACGGATGCCGCCGGAGCCGAGCTTGATGTTGTCGGCCATGCCCTTGCGCCGCACTTCCTGCTGGATCAACTGCTTCATGGTGCGCAATGCTTCGATCGCCGAGAAGTCCAGGTAGCGTCGATACACGAACGGTCGCAGCATCTCTTGCAGTTGCGCACCGGCCACTTGATCCCCGGCCACTACCCGCGACTTGATCATCGCGTAGCGTTCCCAGTCGCGGCCCTGGTCCTGGTAGTACTGCTCCAGCGCGTTGAAGCTCAACACCAGGGCACCCGACGAACCGTAGGGCCGCAAGCGCATGTCGACACGGAACACAAAACCGTCGACGGTCATCGGGTCCAGCGCCTTGATCAAGCGCTGGCCAAGACGGATGAAGAATTCCTGGTTGTCCAGCGGGCGCTTGACCCCGACCGTTTCGCCGCCTTCGGGATAGGCAAAGATCAGGTCGATGTCCGACGACAGATTGAGTTCGACCGCGCCCAGCTTGCCCATGCCGAGGACGACCATCTGCTGCGGCTCGCCGCTGCGCCGGCCGGTGGGCACGCCGAACTGCTGGCAATGCCGTGCGTACAACCATTGATAGGCCTGGTCGATGCTGGCATCGGCCATGTCCGAAAGGTCGCGGCACGTCTGGACCAGATCGGCCTGGCGGGTCAGGTCACGCCAGACGATCCGCACCTGGTGGCGCGCCCGTTGGCGGCGCAATGCCCGGCCGAGTTGTTCATCGGTCTCGGCGGCATTTACGGCTGCAGCGATCTGCGCGCATAACTCGCCGGGGGCATAGCCACGGTCCAGTTCACCGGAGCGCACCAGTTCCAGCAGCATCAGCGGATCGCGCACCGATTGCTCGGTGACAAAGTCGCTGGCGGCGGTTACCCGGGAAAATTGCGCCCAGCGCTCGGGCGTCCATGTGGACAGGCCATGGTCGTCATCCAATGCCTCGACAGCATCGCGCAACGACTGCTCGGCGCGGGTGACAAACGGCAAGAGAATAGCGGGCAGGTCGACAAGCGGGGGCAGGCTCATGGTCTATCCTTGATCGGCGTGTAACAGGCTGCATGTAGTGAATCTCGCATACCCACTACCTGAAGGAGTGTCGAACAAAAGTTAGAAATAGCTGAAAATTCTTTTTTATTGGCAGCCAACATCAAGGTTTCACCTTTTTCGGTTGGCAAAAGACCAACCTTAACGATTATTCTCACAACGCAGCCGGGGGCCACAAGCCGCTCATCTGTAGTTTTACTACTCGTATATACATTAGCAAGGCTGAAATGCCGGATGATTTGTAGTAAAACTACACACCGCCGGAACAACCTATCGGCAATCCAAGAATTCATAACGTCTGCCCACAAGGCCAGTCGCTAACTCAGGCAACCGATTCTGGTAGCCTTTCCGCCCTGGAGCAAGCCATGCAAGACCTCGATCCCGTCGAAACCCAGGAATGGCTGGACGCCCTGGAATCGGTTCTCGACAAAGAAGGCGAAGACCGTGCTCACTATCTGATGACCCGTATGGGTGAACTCGCGACCCGCAGCGGTTCGCAGTTGCCTTACGCCATCACCACGCCTTACCGCAACACCATCCCGGTAACCCACGAAGCACGCATGCCTGGCGACCTGTTCATGGAACGCCGCATTCGCTCGCTGGTACGCTGGAACGCGATGGCCATGGTAATGCGTACGAACCTGAAAGATTCTGACCTCGGCGGTCACATCTCCAGCTTCGCTTCCAGCGCGACCCTGTATGACATCGGCTTCAACTATTTCTTCCAGGCCCCGACCGACGAACACGGCGGCGACCTGATCTACTTCCAGGGCCACACTTCGCCAGGCGTCTACGCCCGCGCGTTCATGGAAGGCCGCATCACCGAAGACCAGATGAACAACTTCCGCCAGGAAGTCGACGGCCAGGGCTTGTCGTCCTATCCGCACCCTTGGCTGATGCCTGACTTCTGGCAGTTCCCGACCGTATCCATGGGCCTGGGCCCGATCCAGGCGATCTACCAGGCGCGTTTCATGAAGTACCTGGAAGCCCGTGGCTTCATTCCTGCCGGCAAGCAAAAAGTCTGGTGCTTCCTGGGCGACGGCGAGTGCGACGAGCCGGAATCCCTGGGCGCGATCTCCCTGGCTGGCCGCGAGAAGCTGGACAACCTGATCTTCGTCATCAACTGCAACCTGCAGCGCCTCGACGGCCCGGTTCGCGGCAACGGCAAGATCATCCAGGAACTCGAAGGCGTGTTCCGCGGTGCCCAGTGGAACGTGACCAAAGTCATCTGGGGCCGTTTCTGGGACCCACTGCTGGCCAAGGACGTCGACGGCATCCTGCAACGTCGCATGGACGAAGTCATCGACGGCGAGTACCAGAACTACAAGGCCAAAGACGGCGCGTTCGTACGTGAACACTTCTTCAACTCGCCAGAACTCAAGGCGATGGTTGCAGACTTGTCCGACGACGAGATCTGGAAACTCAACCGTGGCGGCCACGACCCGTACAAGGTCTACGCGGCGTACCACGAAGCGGTCAACCACAAAGAACAACCTACCGTCATCCTGGCCAAGACCATCAAGGGTTATGGCACCGGTGCCGGCGAAGCGAAGAACACCGCGCACAACACCAAGAAAGTCGATGTCGACAGCCTGAAGTTGTTCCGCGATCGCTTCGACATCCCGGTCAAGGACGAAGAACTGGAGAACCTGCCGTTCTTCAAGCCTGAGCCAAACAGCGCCGAAGCCCGCTACCTGAGCGAGCGTCGTACCGCACTGGGTGGCTTCGTGCCGCAGCGCCGCGCGCAAAGCTTCAGCGTGCCGACTCCACCACTCGATACCCTCAAGGCTATCCTGGACGGCTCGGGCGACCGTGAAATCTCCACCACCATGGCCTTCGTGCGCATCCTCGCGCAGCTGGTCAAGGACAAGGAAATCGGCCCACGCATCGTGCCGATCATTCCGGACGAAGCCCGTACCTTCGGTATGGAAGGCATGTTCCGTCAGTTGGGCATCTACTCGTCCGTCGGCCAGCTCTACGAGCCAGTCGATAAAGACCAGGTGATGTTCTACAAGGAAGACAAGAAGGGCCAGATCCTCGAGGAAGGCATCAACGAAGCGGGCGCCATGAGCTCCTTCATCGCTGCCGGTACTTCGTACTCCAGCCACAACCAGCCAATGCTGCCGTTCTACATCTTCTACTCGATGTTTGGCTTCCAGCGTATCGGCGACCTCGCGTGGGCCGCTGGCGACAGCCGTACCCGTGGCTTCCTGATCGGCGGTACCGCCGGCCGTACCACCTTGAACGGTGAAGGCCTGCAACACGAAGACGGTCACAGCCACCTGCTGGCTGCCACCATCCCGAACTGCCGCACCTACGATCCAACCTACGGCTATGAGCTGGCGGTGATCATCCAGGACGGCATGAAGAAGATGACCGAAGAGCAACAGGACGTCTTCTACTACATCACCGTGATGAACGAGTCGTACCAGCAGCCAGCCATGCCGGCCGGTGCCGAAGAAGGCATCAAGCGGGGCATGTACCTGCTCGAGGAAGACAACCGCGAAGCGGCACACCACGTTCAACTGATGGGCTCCGGCACCATCCTGCGTGAAGTGCGTGAAGCGGCGAAGATCCTGCGTGAAGAGTTCAACGTCGGCGCCGACGTGTGGAGCGTTACCAGCTTCAACGAACTGCGTCGCGACGGCCTGGCCGTTGAGCGCACCAACCGTCTGCACCCTGGCCAGAAGCCTAAGCTGAGCTATGTGGAAGAGTGCCTGAATGGCCGCAAAGGTCCGGTCATCGCCTCTACCGACTACATGAAACTGTTCGCCGAGCAGATCCGTCAGTGGGTACCGTCCAAGGAATTCAAAGTCCTGGGCACCGATGGTTTTGGCCGCAGCGACAGCCGCAAGAAACTGCGTCATTTCTTCGAAGTCGACCGTCATTTCGTGGTGTTGGCAGCCCTGGAAGCACTGGCTGACCGTGGTGACATCGAACCTAAGGTTGTGGCTGAAGCCATTGCCAAGTTCGGTATCAACCCGGAAAAACTCAACCCACTGGACTGCTGAGGAGAGATTCTGTGAGCGAACTCATTCGCGTACCTGACATCGGCAGCGGTGAAGGTGAAGTAATTGAACTGTTTGTGAAGGTCGGCGACCGCATCGAAGCTGACCAGAGCATCCTGACACTTGAGTCGGACAAGGCGAGCATGGAAGTGCCTGCGCCGAAGGCCGGCATCATCAAGAGCCTGAAAGTGAAGCTGGGCGATCGCCTGAAAGAGGGCGACGAACTGCTGGAGCTGGAAGTCGAAGGCGCCGCTGCTGCGGCTCCAGCGGCTGCCCCTGCGCCTGCTGCAAAAGCTGCAGCTGCACCTGCTCCTGCGGCAGCTCCAGCGCCGGCCGCTCCAGCTGCTGCACCGGCTGCCGCTTCGGTACAGCAAGTGCACGTGCCGGACATCGGCTCGTCGGGCAAGGCCCAGATCATCGAGATCCAGGTCAAGGTCGGCGACACCGTCGAGGCTGATCAGTCGCTGATCACCCTGGAATCCGACAAGGCGAGCATGGAAATCCCGTCGCCTGCCGCTGGCGTGGTCAAGGCCATCAGCGTCAAGCTCAATGACGAAGTTGGCACTGGCGACCTGATCCTGGACCTGGAAGTGGCCGGTGCTGCTGCACCTGCCGCCGCGCCTGCCCAGGCTGCCGCTCCTGCACCTGCCGCTGCGCCTGCTCCGGCAGCTGCTCCTGCTGCTCCCGTTGCAGACAGCGTTCAGGACATCCACGTTCCGGACATCGGTTCGGCGGGCAAGGCCAAGATCATCGAAGTGCTGGTCAAGGCCGGTGACTCGGTTGAAGCCGATCAGTCGCTGATCACCCTGGAATCCGACAAGGCGAGCATGGAAATCCCATCGCCTGCCGCTGGTGTGGTGGAAAGCGTTTCCATCAAGCTGGACGACGAAGTCGGTACCGGCGACCTGATCCTCAAGCTGAAAGTCAAAGGCGCAGCGCCTGCTGCTGCCCCGGCACCTGCTGCCGCTGCTGCGAGCGCGCCTGCGCCAGCCGCTGCTCCTGCTCCTGCTGCCGCCGCACCTGCTGCGGCCGCTCCGGTTGCTGCTCCAGCCAAGCCTGGCGCCAAGGTTCACGCAGGCCCGGCCGTACGCCAACTGGCCCGTGAATTCGGTGTCGAGCTGAGCGCTGTCGGCGCCAGCGGTCCGCACGGTCGCATCCTGAAAGAAGACGTGCAGGTATACGTCAAGGCCATGATGCAGAAGGCCAAGGAAGCACCGGCCGCCGCTGCTGCTGGCGCAACCGGCGGCGCGGGTATCCCGCCGATTCCGGTCGTGGACTTCAGCCGCTTCGGTGAAATCGAAGAAGTGCCGATGACCCGCCTGATGCAGATCGGTGCGTCGAGCCTGCACCGCAGCTGGCTGAACATCCCGCACGTGACTCAGTTCGATTCGGCTGATATCACCGAGCTGGAAGCGTTCCGTATCGCTCAGAAAGCCGTTGCAGAGAAGGCCGGCGTCAAGCTGACCATCCTGCCGCTGCTGCTCAAGTCCTGCGCGCATCTGCTCAAGGAGCTGCCGGACTTCAACAGTTCGCTGGCACCAAGCGGCAAAGCAATCATCCGCAAGAAATATGTGAACATCGGCTTCGCCGTCGACACCCCTGAAGGCCTGCTCGTACCGGTCATCAAGAACGTTGACCAGAAGAGCCTGTTGCAACTGGCAGCCGAAGCCGCTGCGCTGGCCGCCAAGGCCCGCGACAAGAAGCTCACCGCTGACGACATGCAAGGCGCCTGCTTCACCATTTCCAGCCTCGGCCACATTGGCGGCACCGGCTTCACGCCGATCGTCAACGCGCCGGAAGTGGCGATCCTCGGTGTTTCCAAGGCAACCATCCAGCCAGTCTGGGACGGCAAAGCCTTCCAGCCGAAACTGATGCTGCCGCTGTCGTTGTCCTACGATCACCGTGTGATCAACGGCGCCGCTGCTGCACGCTTCACCAAGCGTCTGAGCGACCTGCTGGCGGACATCCGCACCATCCTGCTGTAACACCGGCGGGCCCTCCTTCACGGGAGGGCCTGTCGCGTTTCACGTTTTCCGAGCGCCACGCTCGTACCTCAACCCCGCCAATTTGGCGGGGCTTTTTTTTGTCCGGCGTTCTAACCTCAACAGATACTTTCCTACATTTGTGGCTGATATCCCCCACAAGTCGAATCCATTTCCGCCCGGTATTTTTCAAGGCCAAATAACTAGCCTTGCCTGCAAGGCCATTTAAAGCCAATTGATTAAAAACCGAATGGATTCGAATATGTTCAAACCAACTGTCGGGCCAATCATTGGCCACACCACCACGAACCATGCACGTATATTCTTGCGTGGAGAATTAAGTAAAGGCGCCCATGCATTCGCCGGCATTCGCTATCGGCAACTCGATGACGAGCATTGGTCAAACGGAATTTTCGCTGAACTCGAGAAAGCCCGGGACATGTCCGCCGTCCTGGCTCTCAGCGACCTGGCTGCCGACACCGTGTATGAATATCAGGCTGGATGGTTCAGCGCGATGCAGCCTGTGTGCTCTGCCGAGGCAATGCAGGAACTGAGCTTGCAATGGCCAGGGCGGATTCATCGCCTGCGTACCCGCTCGAACCAGGCAGGAAAATCCAGGGCCTATGTCGTGGGTTCTTGTCGCTATCTACGCCTCACCGCAGGCATTGCCGCCGAACCGCATCTGGGTGACAGGATGTTCGCGACAATCTCAAGACTGGCCGAGCAGGCCGATCCGCCTATCAGCGCTATGCTGATGACCGGCGACCAGATCTATGTCGATGACTTGAACCTCATTGCTCCGGACCGCGAGCTCAAGGATATTCTTCTCAAGTATCGCGTGGCTTTTTCCCAGCCAAACATCGCAAAGTTAATGTCCAATCTGCCGACTTACATGATCCTGGACGATCATGAGATCGAAGACAATTGGCCGGCCAACAGAAACAAGTCCGATGGCTTCCTATATGCCAATGCGATAAACGCCTATGAGATCTACCAGGCCAGCCATGGTCCGTCACACCCACTCTGCGCCGATGGCCAAATCAACAGGAAGCTGGACAAATACTGGTACTTGTTCGCCGATGGCGATATCGAGTGGTTTGTCACCGACAGCCGAACACGGCGCAATCTTGCAGCCAGCGACCGACGCATCCTCGATATCGAGCAGGAGCAGGCCTTGTGCACCTGGCTGATCAACAGTTCGGCCCGGGTCAAATTCGTGGTCACCAGCGTCATGTTCTACCCCGACAGCAAACGCCCGGACAATGACGCCTGGAAAGGTTTCCCCGATCAACGACTACGGCTGCTGGAAACCATTCGGGCACACGCGATCAAGAATGTCTTTATCGTTTCAGGCGACGTCCATGGTTCACTGATCAGCCGCCTGACCCACAGCGAGGACCCGGCGTTTGAAGTTCATACCATCGTCTCCTCGCCCCTGTGCAACAGCAAACTGCTGCCCTATGCGCAAGCGTCTACCTTCCTGCTGGATCAGCCGCTCGCGCGAACCGCTCAAGGCAATTATCGGCACGAATTGACGGGCAAGGTCATCAGCCAGGATAACTTCGCGCATGTGATCGTCGATACGGAACAGCTTCACGTGCGATATCACGACCGGGATGGCGGCCTTTTGCAATCGATCGCTATTTCGCTGCATTAAAAAGCAAAGATCGCAGCCTGCGGCAGCGCCTACAGGATGCGATCTTTTCGGCTCAATCCAATCTTTTAGTCGCGTGCTGGAGAAATCTTCTCCTCTGCCGACATATTCTTATAGCACTTGGCCTTCATCTCTCTTGTCAGTCAGTGTCGCAATGATGCAACCTTGCCGCAGGCAACAGTAAAGAGGGCGAGAGCCCGGCGCGATCAGCAAATTCGAAGCGAGTCCCCTCCATGAAAAGCCAACCCGATGCCGCCAGCCGTATGGTGGCCGAGGTAGTGACGCAGTTGCCTGTGCCCTCGCGGCTCGGCATGCTGCGTTTCGAACGGCTGAACGAACCAAGCTGGGCACTGCTGTTTCTCGATCCCAATTGCGAACGCCAGTTCGGCCTGCCGGCCGTGGAATTGTGCGCCCTGGTCGGTTCGCCCTACGCCAGCCTGATGGAGCCGCAAGCACGCTATCAGCTGCATGACGCGATCCAGGCGCAGTTGAGCGAGAGCACCCACTATCTGATCCGCTACACCCTGCACACCGCCTCGGGCGCGTTGAACCTGCTGGAGCTGGGTGAAGCCTACAAACAACACAATCGACATCTGCTGCGCGGCTACCTGCTGGTCATCGACGGCCTGTTCGAGGATGACCCACTGCTGCCAGCGCTGGATCTCGAAACCCAGAACTCGCGCCTGCAAATCGCCCTCGAACTCAATCAGCGCGCCCAGCTGGAACAATTGCAGCATCTGGATCGGGTCCGTGCCCAGCAGGACCTGATCCTGCTGCTGACCCGCCAGCGCTACAGCAGCAACAATTCCCTGCAGGAAGCCGCCGAACTGATCACCCGTAGCGCCTGTGAGATTTACCAGATCGACTGTGCCAGCCTTTGGCACCTGGAAGGATCGATGCTGGCCCCCATCTCGGCCTACCACCGCTCAACCCAGGAATACCTGCTGCCGGCGCCGATCGACGCCAGCGGTTTCCCCGATTACCTCGACGCCCTGCATACCGGTCGCGCCATCGACGCCCACAACGCCATGCGCGACCCGCGCACCCGGGAAATCGCCGAAAGCCTGCGCTCGCGTGATGTCAACGCGATGCTCGATGCCAGCATTCGAGTCGACGGCCAGGTGGTCGGCGTGTTGTGCCTGGAGCAAACCGGCGCGACCCGCGCCTGGCAGCAGGACGAAATCGCCTTCGCTGGCGAGCTGGCGGATCAGTTCGCCCAGGTCATCAGTAATCACAATCGACGCACCGCCACCAGCGCCCTGCATCTGTTCCAGCGTGCGGTCGAGCAAAGCGCCAACGCCTTTTTGCTGGTCAATTGCGATGGCATCGTCGAGTACGTCAACCCAAGCTTCACGGCGATCACCCAGTACACCACCGAAGAAGTCCACGGCCAGCGCCTGGCGCAACTGCCGGCACTGGAGAACCTCAGTGAACTGCTGTTCGACGCGCCCTCGGCGCTGGCCATGAGCAACAGTTGGCAGGGGGAATTCAAGAGTCGGCGCAAAAACCTCGAACCCTATTGGGGTCAGTTGTCGATATCCAAGGTCTATGGCGACAACCGCGAGTTGACCCATTACATCGGTATCTACGAAGACATCACACAGACCAAGCTCGCCCAGCAACGCATCGAGCGCCTGGCCTACACCGATAACCTGACCAACCTCGGCAACCGCCCGGCTTTCATCCGCAACCTCGATGAACGCTTCGCCCGCGACAGCGACGCGCCTATCAGCCTGCTACTGGTGGACATCGACAACTTCAAGCGGATCAACGACAGCCTCGGCCACCAGACCGGCGACAAGCTGCTGATCAGCCTGGCCCGGCGCCTGCGCAACAGCCTCAACCCGGGCGGCAGCCTGGCGCGGTTTGCCAGCAACGAGTTCGCGGTCTTGCTTGACAACACTGGCCTTGAACTCGGGCAGCAGGTCGCCAACCAGTTGCTCACGACCCTCGACAAACCGATGTTCGTCGACAACCAGCTGATCAGCGTGACCGGCTCGGTTGGCCTGGCTTGCGCGCCCCTGCATGGGCGAGACCCGCAGACCCTGATGCGTAACGCCGGCCTGGCCCTGCACAAGGCCAAGGCCAACGGCAAACATCAGGTGCAGGTTTTCACCGAGGCCCTGAACGCCGAAGCCAGCTACAAGTTGTTCGTCGAGAACAACCTGCGCCGCGCCCTGACCCAGAACGAACTGGACGTGTTCTACCAACCCAAGCTCTGCCTGCGCAGCGGTCGCCTGCTGGGGATGGAGGCGCTGTTGCGCTGGAACCACCCGGAAAAGGGCATGATCCGCCCGGACCAGTTCATCAGTGTTGCCGAAGAAACCGGCCTGATCATTCCGATCGGCAAATGGATCGCCCGCCAGGCCTGCCGCATGAGCAAAGCGCTGAGCGCCGCCGGCCTGGGCAACCTGCAGGTAGCGATCAACCTGTCACCCAAGCAGTTCTCCGACCCGGACCTGGTAGCGTCCATCGCCAACATCCTCAAGGAGGAAGCGCTGCCGGCGAGCTTGCTGGAGCTGGAACTGACCGAAGGTTTGCTTCTGGAAGCCACCGAAGACACTCGCCTGCAACTCGACCAGCTCAAGCGCCTGGGCCTGACCCTGGCCATGGACGACTTCGGCACCGGTTACTCGTCGCTCAGTTACTTGAAAAAATTCCCCATCGATATCATCAAGATCGATCGAAGCTTCATTCACGAAATCCCGGATAACCAGGACGACATGGAAATCACCTCCGCGGTGATCGCCATGGCCCACAACCTTAAACTCAAGGTCGTGGCCGAAGGCATCGAGACCGCCGAGCAGTTGGCTTTCCTGCGTCGCCACCGTTGCGACGTCGGCCAGGGCTACCTGTTCGACCAACCGATCCCGGGCCTCGACCTGATCGACAAGCTCAAACGCTATCCGCGCGGCCCGATTGCCTGACATCGCGTCAACACTCGGGCAAACTGCATTTCTGATTATTCCAACGACTGAGAGGACTGACGATGGTTCTGCGCTCGGAAATTCTGGTGAACAAAAACGTGCTCCCAACAAAAGAACAAGCTCTGCCTGGCCGCGAAACCCCCATGACCGTGCCGGAAAAACACTTCGTCCACGACGCCCCGCTACTGGGTCCATTCGCGATGGATGTGGATTTCGCGATCTTCGGCCTTGGCTGCTTCTGGGGCGCGGAACGCAAGTTCTGGCAGCGTGAAGGCGTGGTCAGTACGGCCGTGGGTTACGCTGGCGGCTTCACCCCGAACCCGACTTACGAAGAAGTCTGCTCCGGCTTGACCGGCCATAGCGAAGTCGTGCTGGTGGTCTACGAGCCGGCGAAAGTCAGCTACGAAGCGCTGCTGAAGATGTTCTGGGAACTGCACAACCCGACCCAGGGCATGCGCCAGGGCAACGACCTCGGCACCCAGTATCGCTCGGTGATCTACGCCACCAACCCGACCCAACTGGAAGCCGCGAAAAAAAGCGCACAGGTGTTCCAGGTCGAACTGACCAAGGCCGGCAAGGGCATCATCACCACCGAAATCGACGAAGCGCCGACGTTCTATTTCGCCGAGGCGTACCACCAACAGTACCTGGCGAAAAACCCTGAAGGCTATTGCGGCATTGGCGGCACCGGCGTGACCTGCCCGATCTGACCACTGACCGATCGTTCCCACGCTCTGCGTGGGAACGATCATCGCCTCATTCGGCGATCAACCAATCCATCCGCCACCCGCCCTGGGTCTGCCCAAGCTTCTCGGACAACCACGGCAGCAACTCACGCAACTCTTCCTCCAGCCCCCACGGCGGATTGGCAATGGCCAGACCGGAGCCGTTGAGGCTGTTCGGCGTATCCAGCGGATGCACCAGCAACTCGACCCGCAACAACTTCGGCGCACCGGTACCGGCCAGGTCCTGATAGAAACGACGCAACGCACGCTGATCCTTAACCGGGTACCAGATCGCCGCCACAGTCTGGCGCATCCGCCCAACCGCCTCTTTCAAGGCCGCGGCGCAGCGCTGCATCTCATCCAGTTTTTCGAAGGGCGGATCGATCAACATAACCGCACGCTTCTCCGGCACCGGCAGCAACGCCCGCGGCACATGCCAGCCTTCGCCAAGATGCACCTTGACCCGACGATCACCGGCCATGTTGTCCTTGAGCAGCACGCCATCTTCCGGATGCTTCTCGTTGAGCAACACGCGGTCCTGCGGGCGCGTCAGGCGCCGCGCCAACTCCGGTGAGCCCGGATAAAAGCGCAACTGGCCGTCCGGGTTCATCTCATGCAACACCTGCATGTAATCGGCGGTCAGGATCGGCAGATCCGGCTGATCCCACAAACGCGCGATGCCTTCCAGATACTCACCGGTCCGGCTGGCCTGATCGCCCTGGAGGTCGTACAGGCCAATGCCGGCGTGCGTATCGAGATAGGCAAACGGCTGCTCCTTGCGCGACATCAGGGCGATGAGGCGGGTCAAGGTCAGGTGTTTGAACACATCGGCGTGATTGCCGGCATGGAAGGCGTGGCGATAATTCATGGTTGCTCCTGCGAAGGCCGGCAAGTTTACCTTTTACTGGGCGGCAAGTCAGGAGCTCGCGGCTGAGTGGCGAACCCAGCCCTGTAGGAGCCGCCGAAGGCTGCGATCTTTTGATCTTGACCTTGTGGCATTACCTACCCCTGCTGAAGGCCGACCCCGTAACCAGTGCCCAACCACATCCAGCACATCGCATCCATCGCGCAACGCAATGGCGCAGAGCAAGGCAAGGAAGAAATGGACCTGCCATTAGCCTTCTGCCCACCCCCAAAAAAAAACGGCCCGCCTCCTGTAGGAGACGGGCCGTTTTTGCGAAAGGTTAGAGCCTCAGCTCATCCCCATCACTTGTTCAGACGGAAATCCGCCTCAGCCGCAGCAAAGCGCTGCAGCATGCCAGCAGTCGGCGTGCCCAGCTTGCTGACGATGTAGATCGCCAGGCTGGCGAAGATGAAACCAGGGATGATTTCGTACAGACCCAGCAGTTCGAAGTGCTTCCAGACGATCACGGTGATCGCGCCGACCAGGATGCCAGCCAGTGCGCCGTTGCGGGTCATGTCTTTCCAGATCACGGAGATCAGCACGACCGGACCGAATGCGGCACCGAAACCTGCCCAGGCGTAGCTCACCAGGCCCAGTACACGGTTTTCCGGGTTGGCCGCCATGGCGATGGCGATCAGGGCAACCAGCAGCACCATGGCGCGGCCGACCCAGACCAGTTCAACCTGGGAAGCGGATTTGCGCAGGAAGGTCTTGTAGAAGTCTTCGGTCAGGGCGCTCGAGCACACCAGCAACTGGCAGCTCAGGGTGCTCATGACGGCAGCCAGGATGGCCGACAGCAGAACGCCGGCAACCCATGGGTTGAAGAGGATTTTGGCCAGTTCGATGAACACACGCTCATGGTTTTCACTGACCGGCATGGCCACGGCCGGGTTGGCCGAGAAGTAGGCGATACCGAAGAAACCGACAGCCACGGTGCCGCCCAGGCACAGGATCATCCAGGCCATGGAGATGCGACGGGCTTTGGCGATCGACTTCACCGAATCGGCCGCCATGAAACGCGCCAGGATGTGCGGCTGGCCGAAGTAGCCCAGGCCCCAGCCCATCAGCGAGATGATGCCGATGAAGGTGGTATTTTTCAGCATGTCGAAGTTGCTTGGATCTTGCGCTTCGATGGCCAGGAACGTGGTGTCGACGCCGCCGGTGGCCAGCAGCACGATGATCGGCGTCAGCAACAGGGCGAAGATCATCAGCGTGGCTTGCACGGTGTCAGTCCAGCTGACTGCCAGGAAACCACCGACGAAGGTGTAGGCAATCGTCGCCGCAGCACCGGCCCACAGCGCAGTCTCGTAGGACATGCCGAAGGTGCTTTCGAACAGACGAGCTCCAGCCACGATGCCGGAAGCGCAATAGATCGTGAAGAACACCAGGATTACGACGGCGGAAATGATCCGCAGCAGGCCGCTTTTATCTTCGAAACGGCTGGAGAAGTAGTCCGGCAGGGTCAGCGCATCGCCATTGTGCTCGGTCTGCACGCGCAGACGGCCGGCGACGAACAGCCAGTTCAGGTAAGCCCCGATGATCAGGCCGATGGCGATCCAGCTCTCGGACAGACCGGACATGTAGATGGCGCCCGGCAGGCCCATCAACAACCAGCCGCTCATGTCGGATGCACCGGCGGACAACGCGGTCACGACACTGCCCAGGCTACGGCCGCCCAGGATGTAGTCGGAAAGGTTGTTGGTGGAGCGATAGGCCATGAAGCCGATCAGCACCATTGCTGCGATGTAGATCACGAACGTGATCAGGGTTGGATTGCTTACGCTCATTGAGTGATGCCCTGGCTTTGTTTTTATGTAGCGGCGGCTGGTGAAGCGCTGGCAAACGGTGACATTTGACAGACGATCCGGGATCCCGCGCATTTATGACCGATGTTTCCCCAGGAAAGCCATCGGCCGGCACACCGGTCTTGCGACTGGTTGCACCTTGGGCGCGAATGCTATGCAACAAAGCAAATAAGGTGCAACCCATTTCTGGGGAATAAGTTGCACCTAGTCGGAAATTTATATCAAACCAGGGTTTTTGCTCCTTTTCGGAGCAAGAATGATCGTCTATCCATCCAAAAAGCACCAAGGCAATGCGGTAATGGCGCAGTGGAATTTTTTTCCTGACGAACTGCCGTTTATTCCCGTAAAAAAAGGGTTGCACCCGGTTGCACCTCATTCATCACACGGCTAATCTTTGCGCCAGCTGATGCCACGCAGTCGTGGCAAACATGAGGATAAAAACATGGCTACCACCACCCTTGGGGTCAAACTCGATGACCCGACCCGCGAACGCCTCAAGGCTGCCGCGACCTCGATTGATCGCACGCCGCACTGGCTGATCAAGCAGGCAATTTTCAATTACCTGGAAAAACTCGAGGGTGGTGCAACCCTGTCCGAGCTCAACGGTATCGCCCGAGACACTGACGAAGCGGGCGACGTCCATGTCGACCACGCGCACCAGTGCTTCCTCGAGTTCGCCGAGAGCATCCTGCCGCAATCGGTCTTGCGTGCGTCGATCACCGCCGCGTACCGTCGCCCGGAACCGGAAGTGGTGCCGATGCTGATCGAGCAGGCTCGCCTGCCGGCGCCGATGGCCGAAGCCACCAACAAGCTCGCTGCCTCTATTGCGGAAAAACTGCGCAACCAGAAGAGCGCCGGCGGCCGTGCCGGTATCGTCCAGGGCCTGCTGCAAGAGTTCTCCTTGTCGTCCCAGGAAGGCGTGGCGCTGATGTGCCTGGCCGAGGCGCTGTTGCGCATTCCGGACAAAGGCACCCGTGACGCCCTGATCCGCGACAAGATCAGTACCGGCAACTGGCAGCCACACCTGGGCAACAGCCCGTCGCTGTTCGTCAACGCCGCGACCTGGGGCCTGCTGCTGACCGGCAAGCTGGTGTCCACGCATAACGAAGCGGGCCTGACTTCGTCCCTCAGCCGCATCATCGGCAAGAGCGGCGAGCCGATGATCCGCAAGGGCGTCGACATGGCCATGCGCCTGATGGGCGAGCAGTTCGTCACCGGCGAGACCATTGCCGAAGCCCTGGCCAACGCCAGCAAGTTCGAAGCCAAGGGCTTCCGCTATTCCTACGACATGCTCGGTGAAGCCGCACTGACTGAGCACGACGCGCAGAAGTACCTGGCCTCGTACGAACAAGCCATCCACTCGATCGGCAAAGCGTCCCACGGTCGCGGGATTTATGAAGGTCCGGGCATTTCGATCAAGCTGTCGGCCTTGCACCCGCGCTACAGCCGTGCCCAGTACGAGCGCGTGATGGATGAGCTGTACCCGCGCCTGCTGTCGCTGACCCTGCTGGCCAAGCAATACGACATCGGCCTGAACATCGACGCCGAAGAAGCCGACCGCCTCGAGCTGTCGCTGGATCTGCTCGAGCGCCTGTGCTTCGAGCCGCAACTGACGGGCTGGAACGGCATCGGTTTCGTGATCCAGGCTTATCAGAAGCGTTGCCCGTACGTGATCGACTACGTGATCGACCTGGCTCGCCGCAGCCGTCATCGCCTGATGATCCGCCTGGTGAAAGGCGCGTACTGGGACAGCGAGATCAAGCGCGCCCAGGTTGAAGGCCTGGAAGGCTATCCGGTCTACACCCGCAAGGTGTACACCGACGTGTCCTACATCGCTTGCGCACGCAAACTGCTGTCGGTGCCGGAAGTCATCTACCCGCAGTTCGCCACGCACAACGCCCACACCCTGTCGGCCATTTATCACATTGCCGGTCAGAACTATTACCCGGGCCAGTACGAGTTCCAGTGCCTGCATGGCATGGGCGAACCGCTGTACGAACAAGTTGTAGGAAAGGTTTCCGAAGGCAAGCTGAACCGTCCGTGCCGTGTGTACGCACCGGTCGGCACCCACGAAACCCTCCTGGCTTACCTGGTACGTCGCCTGCTGGAAAACGGCGCCAACACCTCGTTCGTCAACCGTATTGCCGACCAGTCGATTTCCATCCAGGAATTGGTGGCCGACCCGGTAGCAAGCATCGAGCAGATGGCGACCGTGGAAGGTGGCTTCGGCCTGCCGCATCCTCGCATTCCGCTGCCGCGCGATTTGTACGGCTCCGAGCGCGCCAACTCCAGCGGCATCGACATGGCCAACGAACATCGCCTGGCGTCCTTGTCCTGCGCTCTGCTGGCTACTGCGCACAACAACTGGAAGGCCGCGCCGATGCTCGGTTGCGCTTCCAGCAGCGAAACCCCTGCACCCGTCTTGAACCCGTCCGATCTGCGTGACGTGGTTGGCCACGTACAGGAAGCGACTGTCGAAGACGTCGACAATGCGATCCAGTGCGCACTGAACGCCGCGCCGATCTGGCAGGCTACCCCGCCGGCCGAACGCGCCGCGATCCTCGAACGCGCCGCAGACCTGATGGAAGCCGAGATCCAGCCGCTGATGGGCCTGCTGGCTCGCGAAGCCGGCAAGACTTTCGCCAACGCCATCGCCGAAGTGCGCGAGGCCGTGGACTTCCTGCGTTATTACGCGGTGCAGGCTCGCAACGATTTCACCAATGATGCCCACCGCCCGCTGGGTCCGGTGGTGTGCATCAGCCCGTGGAACTTCCCGCTGGCAATCTTCAGTGGCCAAGTGGCTGCGGCGCTGGCTGCCGGTAACCCGGTATTGGCCAAGCCTGCGGAACAGACGCCGCTGGTCGCCGCTCAAGCCGTGCGCCTGCTGCTCGAGGCCGGGATTCCACAAGGTGTCCTGCAACTGTTGCCGGGCCGTGGCGAAACCGTCGGCGCCGGACTGGTGGGCGACGATCGCGTCAAAGGCGTGATGTTCACCGGCTCCACCGAAGTTGCGCGCCTGCTGCAACGCAACATTGCCGGTCGCCTGGACAGCCAGGGTCGTCCGATTCCGCTGATCGCCGAAACCGGTGGCCAGAACGCGATGATCGTCGACTCTTCGGCACTGACCGAACAGGTGGTGATCGACGTGGTTTCGTCGGCCTTCGATAGCGCCGGCCAGCGTTGCTCGGCCCTGCGCGTGCTGTGCCTGCAGGAAGATTCTGCCGACCGCGTGATCGAAATGCTCAAGGGTGCCATGGCTGAAAGCCGCCTCGGCAACCCTGAGCGCCTGTCCGTGGACATCGGCCCGGTGATCGACGCCGAAGCCAAGGCTGGCATCGAGAAGCACATCCAGGCCATGCGCGACAAAGGTCGCAGCGTGTACCAGGTGGCCATCGCCGACGCCGAAGAAGTTAAACGCGGCACCTTCGTGATGCCGACGCTGATCGAACTGGAAAGCTTCGACGAACTGCAACGGGAGATCTTCGGCCCGGTGCTGCACGTGGTGCGCTACAAGCGCAAGGACATCGATCAACTGATTGCCCAAATCAACGCTTCCGGCTACGGCCTGACGCTGGGCGTGCACACCCGTATCGACGAGACCATCGCCAAGGTGATCGACAACGTCAATGCCGGTAACGTCTACGTCAACCGCAACATCGTGGGTGCCGTGGTCGGCGTGCAGCCATTCGGCGGCGAAGGCCTGTCGGGTACTGGCCCGAAAGCCGGTGGTCCGCTGTACCTGTACCGCCTGCTGTCGACCCGCCCTGCCGATGCGATCGAACAATCCTTCGCTCGCGGCGACGCTGCCGTAGCACCGGACGTTCGCCTTCGCGATGCCATGAGCAAACCGCTGACCGCCTTGAAAGCCTGGGCCGACAGCAACAAGTTCGCCGACCTGAGCACCCTGTGCGCGCAGTTCGCCGCACAATCGCAAAGCGGTATCACCCGCGTCCTGGCCGGCCCGACCGGCGAACGTAACAGCTATGCGATCCTGCCGCGCGAGCACGTGCTGTGCCTGGCGGAAGTCGAAGGCGACCTGCTGACGCAACTGGCTGCGGTATTGGCTGTCGGCGGTTCGGCGGTATGGCCGGAAGCTGAACTGACCAAGGCCTTGCTCGCCCGTCTGCCGAAAGACATCCAGGCGCGCATCAAGCTGGTTTCCGACTGGAACAAGGACGACGTGGTGATTGATGCGGTTCTGCATCACGGCCATTCCGACCAGTTGCGCGCGGTTTGCCAGCAAGTGGCCAAGCGTGCCGGTGCCATTGTCGGCGTCCAGGGTCTGTCGCAGGGTGAAACCAACATTGCGTTGGAGCGCCTGGTGATCGAGCGTGCGTTGAGCGTCAATACCGCTGCTGCCGGCGGTAACGCCAGCCTGATGACCATCGGCTAAAACCGATAAACCGGGCTGCCGCAATAGCCGCCCGGCACGCAATACCCTGTGGGAGCGGGCTTGCCCGCGATAGCGATGTATCAGTCACTGATGATGTTGACTGGTCTGACGCCATCGCGGGCAAGCCCGCTCCCACAGTTACTTATGGCGTCTGCTAAGTCACCATCACGCAGATCAATCATCCTGTTCAGCCTCTATTCCCCCGCCTAGACTCGCCCTACTCCAACAAAAGGTAGGCCGCCATGTCCGAGACGTTGCTCAGTTCCCGCAATCTGGCTTTCGAGCTGTATGAAGTCCTCGATGCCGAGGGCCTGACCCAGCGTGAGCGTTTCGCCGAACATAATCGCGAAACCTTCGATGCCGCCTTGGGCACCGCCCGCAACATCGCCGAGAAGTTCTTCGCCCCGCACAATCGCAAGGGTGACGAGAACGAGCCGCGCTATGAGGACGGTCAGGCAATCCTGATTCCGGAAGTGAAACCGGCAGTCGAGGCGTTCCTCGAAGCCGGCTTCCTCAATGCAGCGCGCAGTTTCGACGCTGGTGGCATGCAACTTCCTACCCTGTTGTCGCAAGCCTGCTTCGCGCATTTCCAGTCCGCCAACGCGGCGTCGACCTCCTACCCGTTCCTGACCATGGGCGCGGCCAACCTGATCGAAAGTTTCGGCACCGAGGAGCAGAAACGCCGCTTCCTGCAACCGATGATCGACGGCCGCTTCTTCGGCACCATGGCCCTGACCGAACCCCACGCAGGTTCGTCGCTGTCGGATATTCGTACACGAGCCGAGCCTGCGATCGACGGCACCTATCGACTCAAGGGCAACAAGATCTTCATCTCCGGCGGCGATCATCCGCTGTCGGAAAACATCGTGCACATGGTCTTGGCCAAGCTGCCGGATGCACCTGCCGGGGTGAAGGGCATTTCGCTGTTCATCGTGCCCAAATTCCTGGTCAACGATGACGGAAGCCTCGGCCAGCGCAACGACGTGCTGCTGGCGGGGCTTTTCCACAAGATGGGCTGGCGCGGCACCACCTCAACCGCACTGAACTTCGGCGATAATGGCGAGTGCGTAGGCTATCTGGTGGGCAAGCCGCATCAGGGCTTGAGCTACATGTTCCAGATGATGAACGAGGCGCGAATCGGCGTCGGCATGGGTGCGGTGATGCTTGGCTACGCCGGCTACCTGTATTCGCTGGAATACGCTCGCGAGCGCCCTCAGGGCCGCGTGCCGGACAGCAAGGACCCGAACACCGCGCCGGTGGCGATCATCCAGCACGCCGACGTCAAGCGCATGCTGCTGACGCAAAAAGCCTACGTCGAAGGATCGTTCGACCTGGGGCTGTACGCGGCGCGGCTGTTTGATGACACCACGACACTGGAGACCGAGGCCGAACGCAAACAGGCCCATGAACTGCTGGACTTGCTGACCCCCATCGTCAAATCCTGGCCGTCGGAGTTTTGCCTGAAGGCCAACGAACTGGCGATCCAGATCCTCGGCGGCCACGGCTACACCCGCGAATACCCGGTGGAACAATACTACCGCGACAACCGTCTGAACCCGATTCACGAAGGCACCCACGGCATTCAGTCGCTGGACCTGCTGGGGCGCAAACTGGCACAGAACGGCGGTGCGGGCCTCAAACAACTGGTCCGCCTGATCGCCAACACCGCCGAGCGCGCGCACGCCCATGACTCGCTGACCGCGCTGCGTGAACCACTGGAGAAACTGGTGGCGCGCCTGCAGGCCGTGACCATTGGCTTGCTGACCGACCTGGCCCAGGGCAAGGTCAACAGCAGCTTGGCTAACTCGGCGTTGTACCTGAAAGTTTTTGGTCACACGGTAATTGGCTGGCGCTGGCTGGAACAGGCGATTCGCGCCGAGGAAGGGCTGGCCAAAGGCAATGCGGTCGATGTGAACTTCTATAAAGGCAAGCTCCAGGCGGCGCGGTACTTCCTGACCTGGGAAATCCCGGCTTGCCACCATGAGTTGACGATTCTTGAGGCGCGGGATGATGTTTGCCTGGGCATGCAGGATGAGTGGTTCTGATCCAAGTCTGAGGTGCTGCCGAAATCCATTCGCGAGCAGGCTCGCTCCCACAGTTGAACGCGTGACACTGTGGGAGCGAGCCTGCTCGCGAAGAGGACATCACCGACAACAGATCAGCTCAGACGAAACCCACCCATCTGCCGCGCCAGATCATCCGCCAATCGCTGCAACGTCAGGCAATCCTCCCGACAAGCCTTGACCTCCCCGGCAGTCGCCCGCGCCAGATCGGAAATCCCCTGCACGTTGCGGTTGATCTCTTCCGTTACCGCCGACTGCTCTTCCGTCGCCGTCGCCACCTGGTGGTTCATGTCGCTGATGCGCTCGACCTGCCCGGTAATCGCCGTCAACGAAGCCCCGGTGCGCTGGCTCGACTCGACACCCGTGCCCGTCGCGGCCTGGCCGGAATGCATCGACGACACCGCGTTCTCCGCGCCCTGCTTGAGGCTGCCGATCATCTGCTGAATCTCGTCGGTGGATGTTTGCGTGCGTCGCGCCAGGGTGCGCACTTCATCGGCCACCACCGCGAATCCGCGTCCCATGTCGCCGGCCCGCGCCGCTTCGATAGCGGCGTTCAGCGCCAGCAAATTGGTCTGCTCGGAAATTCCGCGAATCACTGCGAGCACCTGATCAATCGATGCAACCTGGTCTGCCAATGCGCCCACGGCGCTGGCGGCGACGCCGATTTCATCGGACATGCTTTCAATATGGCGGATCGAACCCCCGACCACTTCCCGCGCCTGCATTGCTTCATCACGGGCGTTTTGCGAAACGACTGCCGCGTTGCCGGCGTTTTGCGCAATTTCCTGCACAGTCAGGCCCATTTCGTGGACCGCGGTGGCGACCATGTCGGTCATCTCCTGCTGGCGCCCGGAACGCTCTGCGGTGTTATCCACCACCCGTGCCACCTGCCCGACCGCTGCGCGCAAGCGGTCGCTGGTGGTCAGCACTTCGCCGATCATTCCGCGCTGGCTTTCCAGGAAGCGATTGAACCCGCGCGCCAGGTCGCCCAGCTCATCGGCGCGGCTGGAATCTAACCGATGGGTCAAATCTCCACCACCGCTACCGATGGCCACCAGTGCCGCTGTTACCTGACGAATCGGTCGTACCAGGCCACGGGCCAGCAACACCACCAGCAACAAGCACACCAGGGCCACCGCCAGGCCGATACCACCGCTCATCCACATGGCGCGACGGGCCTCGGCGTAGATTTGCGATTGCGGCACTTCGGCCACCAGGGTCCAGCCCAAATCCCTTAACGGCAGACTCAGCGCCAGATAATCCTCACCCTCACGGGAAAAACCGCTGCTGGTGGCAACTATTTGACCCATGACTGCTTGTGCCGCCGAGCCGCCGATTTGTTCGACCAGAGTACGCTTGCCGCTGAATTGAGTCTCGGGATGCACCTGGATCAAACCGTCGGAGCGCACGAGATAGACCTTGCCACGCTCACCAAAGCTGAAGTTGTGAATCAGCTCGGACAGCTCTTTCATGCTCAGGCCCAGTCCGGCGACGCCCACGACCTTCCCGGCCTTCTCGACTTTAAGGTCGATGAAAAGCGCCAATTCTCCGGTGGCCGCGTCGTTGTCAATATTAAGGGTGCGCGGCTGGTCGCTGTCGAGGAACGCATAGAACCAGGCGTCTTTTGGATTGGAACGACTGAGGGTACGGTCCAGGCCTTTTTCGTTGAAGTAATGGCGGGTAGCCGTGCCGACCATCAACGCGGTAAAGGCTTTGTGTTCGGCACGCACGCCTTCGAGGTAAGTGGTAAACGTGCCGGCCTGGGCACTGTCTTCACCCGCGGCCAGCCAGTCGCGCACCATGCTGTTGCTGGCGATGTCCTTGGCGGCGGTTAGAGGCTGGACAAGGATGCGTTCGATGTCGTTGCGCATCGCCTCGATGCTCGACGGCAAGGCTTGCTCGACCAGATAGCTTTGAGCAAGGCGGTTGACCACGAGGGTATAAATGCCAACCACGATCAGAATGCTGACCAACAGGGCGGTGCCCATGCTCAGGATCAACTGCCACTGAATACTGCGTCGCCAGAACTGCATGGAGCACCCCCAAAGAATAAGAGGCTGAAACACTGCAACAGCCGTGCCGATTGTATACAACTAAATCGACAATTTTATTCTTTGGTTGTGCGCAAAGCCGATCAGACCTGATTGATCGTCTTGGAAATCACTTCAACCGTGGCGCTGACTTGCTCTTGGTAACGGTCGAGTTCCTGCTTGTGGCGCTTTTGCATTTCGATCTGTTGGGAACACAGATTCATAGCGGCCAGCACCAGTAGTCGGTCACCGATCAGGGTCGGGTACTTCTTCTTGGTCTCGGCCAGGGCAGCCTTCAACATCAATGCGGCGTCCAGCAGGGTCTGTTCTTCCCCGGCCGGTGCCTTGATCGAATAGTCTTCCCCCAGGATCGAGACGACTTTCACACCTGGGCCATAACTCATGCGTTGACAGGGCCAGCGCTGACGCGCTCAACCAGGGCCTGGATGCGTGCCACGGTGGCGCCTTGTTTCTCTTCCTGTTCCATCAGGCTCAGTTGCAGGCTTTCGTTTTCATCCTTGGCCTGGGCCAGTTCGGCGCTCAGGGTCTGGTTAGTGCTGACCAAGGCCTGGTTCTGTTGCACCAGATCGCTGACCAGTTGTTCCAATTGGCTTAGGGATGCTTCCAACATTTTGATTTTCCGGGCATTTTCAAAGGGCGCGTACGATAAAGAAAAGTCACGGTGGATGCCAGGGTTAAACAGGCGCAAGGCCTTGATTTTCCTGACCAGTGACCCTTCTCGCGAACTGTAGAGACTGTGATTGTCCCATCTGGTTCCTGCAGTTCGTCGCCATGAAGCGCAAAAGATCGCAGCCTTCGCCAGCCCTGCAAGAGATTCGCGTGTTCCTGTAGGAGCTGCCGCAGGCTGCGATCATTTGATTGGCAAAAGCTTTTTGACAGCATCACATTTCAACAGGTTAGAATCGCTGGCACGCAGACTGCATGGTCAGTTTGTGCCCGCTTTTCAGCCTTCCGGAGTACTGCCTTTGAATGCGACGACCATCAACAGCCTGTTCTTGATCGGCGCGTTGCTGGTAGGTGCGAGCATCCTGGTAAGTTCACTTTCGTCGCGCCTCGGCATCCCGATCCTGGTGATCATCCTGGCCGTGGGCATGGCCGCCGGCGTCGATGGCGGCGGCATTATCTTCGACAACTACCCCACCGCTTATCTGGTCGGCAACCTGGCATTGGCGGTAATCCTGCTGGACGGTGGCTTGCGTACTCGCGTATCGAGTTTTCGCGTGGCCTTGTGGCCGGCGCTGTCGCTGGCCACTGTAGGCGTGCTGATTACCACCGGGCTGACCGGCATGGCCGCGGCCTGGCTGTTCGACCTGAACCTGATGCAGGGCCTGCTGATCGGTGCCATTGTCGGCTCTACTGACGCCGCCGCAGTGTTTTCCCTGCTAGGCGGCAAAGGCCTGAACGAACGGGTGACCGCCAGCCTGGAAATCGAATCCGGCAGCAACGACCCGATGGCGGTGTTCCTCACCGTGACCCTGATCGACATGCTCGCCAGCGGCCAGACCGGCCTGCACTGGAGCCTGTTGACGCACCTGCTGCGCGAGTTCGGCATCGGCGGCATCATCGGCCTGGGGGGCGGTTGGCTAATGCTGCAACTGGTCAACCGTATCAACCTGGCCACCGGTCTCTATCCAATCCTGGTCATTGCCGGCGGCCTGGTGGTGTTCGCCCTGACCAACGCCCTGCACGGCAGTGGGTTCCTGGCCGTGTACCTGTGCGGCCTGGTTATCGGCAACCGTCCGGTGCGCAGCCGTCACGGCATTTTGCACATGCTCGATGGTATGGCCTGGCTGGCGCAGATCGGCATGTTCCTGGTACTGGGGCTGCTGGTCACGCCCCACGATCTGTTGCCGATTGCCCTGCCGGCACTTGCGCTGGCGCTATGGATGATCCTGTTTGCCAGGCCGTTGTCGGTGATGGTCGGCCTGCTACCGTTCAAGGCGTTTCACGGGCGCGAAAAGGCGTTCATTTCCTGGGTTGGACTGCGCGGTGCGGTTCCGATCATTCTGGCGGTGTTCCCGCTGATGGCGGGCCTGCCCAACGCCCAGCTGTACTTCAACCTCGCCTTCTTTATCGTGCTGGTATCGCTGCTGGTGCAAGGCACAAGCTTGCCGTGGATCGCCAAACTGCTGAAGGTGACGGTGCCACCCGAGCCTGCGCCAATCTCCCGCTCGGCCCTGGAAGTGAACGTCACCAGCGAGTGGGAACTGTTCGTTTATCGCCTCGGCGCCGAGAAATGGTGCATCGGTTCGCACCTTCGCGAGCTGAAAATGCCCGAAGGCACCCGTATCGCAGCCCTGTTTCGTGGCGAACAACTGCTCCATCCGTCGGGTAGTACGGTGCTGGAAGTCGATGATTTGCTGTGTGTTATAGGCCATGAACACAACCTGCCGGCCCTCGGAAAACTGTTCAGCCAGGCGCCGCAGCGGGGCCTCGATTTGCGTTTCTTCGGCGACTTCGTCCTTGAAGGAGACGCCCAGCTGGCCGCTGTTGCCGCCCTGTACGGGTTGAAGGTCGAAGGCATCGATCCGGACATGTCCCTGGGGCACTTCATTGCCCAGAAAGTTGGGGGTGCGCCCGTGGTCGGTGACCAGGTTGAATGGAACAACACCATCTGGACCGTTGCGGCCATGGAAGGGAACAAGATCGGCAAAGTGGGCGTCAGATTTCCCGAAGGAAGTCGCCCCGGCCCGGGACTCTTCCTCTAAACTCCATTCTTCGTCTCGTTTTCGATCGGTCACTATGTCAAGCCTGCGCACGTTTTTCGTCATGGTCCTGTTGGGCCTGAGCCTCTCTGTCGGTACCGTACAAGCCGCCGAACCGCCCACCCGTGAATCCGTACAGGCAAGCCTGGACAAGATCGCCGACCGCAAACTGCCGGAAGCCGATCAAAAGGCCCTGCAATCCGTCCTGCAGAGCACGCTGACACAGCTCAACAATCAGCGTGATTACGAGCAGAAGCTGGTCGAGCTCAAGCAACAGCTGGCCAGCGCGCCCAAACTGACCATTGAGAACCAACGCGAACTGGCCCGCCTGAAGGCCAGCAGCGTGGTACCGGTGGCGCAACGTTTTGCCAAAGAGTCGATTCAGCAACTTGAGCAACTGCTCACCGAACGTTCGACCCAGCAAAGCGATCTGCAAAAAGCCCTGGGCGACGCTAACAGCCTGATCATTACCGCCCAGACTCGCCCCGAACGCGCCCAAGGGGAAATTTCCGCCAGCCAGACGCGCATCCAGCAGATCAACAACATCCTCAAGGCCGGCAAAGACGCCGGCAAAACCCTGAGTGCCGAGCAGCGCGACCAGCTCAATGCCGAGCTCATGGCGCTGAACGCCCTGATCCCGCTGCGCCGCCAGGAACTGGCGAGCAACACTCAGCTGCAAGACTTGGGCAATAGCCAGCATGACCTGCTGACGGAAAAATCCGATCGCCTGGATCAGGAAATCCAAGAGCTGCAAAACCTGATCAACCAGAAGCGCCTCGCACAATCCCAGGAAACGGTCACCCAGCAATCGATCGAAGCGCAGAAGGCCGGCGGCAGCAGCCTGCTGGCCGTCGAAAGCACGGCGAACCTGAAACTCTCGGACTATCTGCTCAAAAGCACCGACCGCCTCAACGAAGTCACGCAGAAAAACCTGCAAACCAAGCAACAACTGGACAGCTTGACCCAGAGCGATTCGGCCCTGGACGAGCAGATCAACGTGCTCAAGGGCAGCCTGCTGCTGTCCAAGATTCTCTACAAGCAGAAACAGGCCTTGCCACGCCTGCGGGTCGACCGTGACCTGGCGGACCAGATCGCCGACATTCGCCTGTATCAATTCGAAGTCAGCCAGCAACGGGAGCTGCTGAGCAACCCGGCGAGCTACGTCGACAACCTGCTGTCGACCCAACCGCCCGAGCAGGTCACCCCGCAATTGCGCAAGAGCCTGCTGGAGCTGGCCACCACCCGTGCCGACCTGCTGGAGCGGCTGAACCGCGAACTGAGCGCGGTACTCAACGAATCCATCACCCTGCAACTGAATCAGAAACAACTGCTGAGTACCGCGCAAAGCTTGCGGGCGACACTCGACGAGCAGATGTTCTGGATTCCCAGTAACAAACCGCTGGATGTGGAGTGGTTCAGTACTGTGCCGGAGCGCCTGAGCCGTCAGGTCGATACCCTGCCCTGGGCTTCGAGCCTGAGTGAACTGGTCGACGGCCTGACCCAGCGTCCACTGCTGTTCCTGCCGCTGGCATTGCTGATTGGTGCCCTGCTATGGCGACGCAAGCAGCTGTATGCCCGCCTGAACAAGGTTCACCAGGACATAGGCCACTTCAAGCGCGACAGCCAGTGGCACACACCCCAGGCGATTCTGATCAACATCCTGCTGGCCATGCCGGTGTCACTGGCCCTCGCCTTGTGCGGCCTGGCCCTGCAAATCGACGCCCGCGGGCAGAACGCGAGCATGGGCGCGGCCTTGCTGCAAATGGCCGGGGCGTGGCTGGTGTTCTACACCGCCTACCGAATCCTCGCGCCGGGTGGGGTGGCGGAACTGCATTTCCGTTGGGAAAAACCCCAGGTCGAATTCCTCCGGGGCTGGGTCCGCCGCCTTGGCATGGTGGTGATGGCGCTGGTCACCGTGGTGGCGGTAGCGGAATTGCAACCGGCGGCACTGGCCGATGACGTGCTCGGCATGCCGGTGGTGCTGATCTGCTACGCCTTGATGACCTGGCTGCTCAGTCGCTTGCTGATCAGCAGCCCGACCCATGAAAACGCCTCGTTGTTCCGCAAGGTCCTGGGCATTCTGTTTACCGCGCTGCCCATCGCGCTGTTCGTGGCCGTGTGCTTCGGCTACTACTACACCGCACTCAAACTCAGCGACCGACTGATCAATACCCTTTACCTGCTGATGTTCTGGCTGGTGATCGAAGCGACCTTCGTGCGCGGCCTGAGCGTGGCGGCACGGCGCCTGGCTTACCAGCGCGCCCTGGCCAAACGCCAGGCGGCGAAAGAGGCCGGCGACGGCGAAGCGGTCATCGAAGAACCGACGATGGACATCGAGAAGGTCAACGAACAATCCCTGCGCCTGATCCGCCTGGCGCTGCTGGGTGGCTTCATCGCTGCGCTGTATTGGGTCTGGGCCGACTTGATCACGGTGTTCTCGTACCTGGACAACATCACCCTTTACGAATACACCAGCGGCACCGGTGCCAACATGAGCATGGTGCCGATCAGTATCGGCGACATGCTCGGTGCACTGATCATCATCGGTATCACCTTTGCCCTGGCGCGCAACTTACCCGGCCTGCTGGAGGTGTTCGTGCTCTCGAAGCTGAACCTGGCCCAAGGCAGCGCCTATGCCACCACCACGCTGCTGTCCTACCTGATCGCCGGTATTGGTTTCGTCTCTACCCTGTCGACCCTCGGCGTGAGCTGGGACAAATTGCAATGGCTGGTCGCGGCGCTCTCGGTCGGCCTCGGCTTCGGTATGCAGGAAATCTTCGCCAACTTCATCTCCGGCATCATGATCCTGTTCGAACGCCCGGTGCGCATCGGTGACACCATCACCATCGGCAACCTGTCGGGTACGGTGAGCAAGATTCGCATCCGTGCCACCACCATCACCGACTTCGACCGCAAGGACATCATTGTCCCGAACAAGACGTTCATTACCGGGCAACTGATCAACTGGTCGCTGACCGATACCATCACCCGGGTCACGCTCAAGCTCGGGGTCGATTACGGCTCGGACCTGGACCTGGTCAAGGAATTGCTCCTCAAGGCTGCACGGGAAAATCCGCGGGTGCTCAAGGAGCCCGAGCCGCACGTGTACTTCCTCAACTTCGGCGAAAGCACTCTTGACCACGAGCTGCGCATGCACGTGCGCGACCTCGGCGACCGCAACCCGGTGCTCGATGAGGTCAACCGCTTCATCAACCGCGAGTTCAAGAAGCAGCACATCAACATCTCCTTCCGCCAGATGGAGGTCTACCTCAAGAATCTCCACGGCCAGGAATACAAGATGGTGCCGATCGAGCCAGAAGCGAAAACCATCGTGCCACTGGTCGATGGCAAGCCGGTGCAAGAGCCACCTTCCGCCAAACTCGACTAACCGGCCATTCCCCAGCAGAATGCTCGGACATTCTGCTGGAGCCGGCCTTTGAAAGCCCTCGACGAACTGACCTTCGACAATCGCTTCGACCGCTTGGGCGATGCCTTTTCCGCCCATGTGCTGCCCGAGCCAATCGATAACCCACGTCTCGTGGTCGCAAGCCCCGCTGCCATGGCGCTGCTCGACCTCGACCCCGCCGTGGCCGAAACCCAAGAGTTCGCCGAGCTGTTCAGTGGTCACAAACTCTGGGCTGACGCGATTCCCAGGGCGATGGTCTATTCCGGTCACCAGTTCGGTTCCTACAACCCGCAACTGGGCGATGGTCGCGGCCTGTTGCTGGGCGAGGTGTACAACGAGGCCGGCGAGCACTGGGACCTTCACCTCAAGGGCGCCGGTCAGACGCCGTTTTCGCGCATGGGCGATGGGCGCGCAGTGCTGCGTTCCTCGATCCGCGAGTTTCTCGCCTCCGAAGCCCTGCAGGCCCTGAACATCCCGACCACTCGGGCGCTGTGCGTGATTGGCTCCGACACCCCGGTCTGGCGCGAAAAACAAGAGCGCGCGGCCATGGTCCTGCGCCTGGCACCGAGCCATGTACGCTTTGGGCATTTCGAATACTTCTACTACACCAAACGTCCCGAGCAGCAGAAAATCCTGGGCGACCATGTGCTGGCCATGCACTTCCCGCAGTGCCTGGAACAACCGGAACCGTACCTGGCGATGTTCCGCGAAGTGGTCGAGCGCAATGCCGAACTGATCGCCAAGTGGCAAGCCTACGGTTTCTGCCATGGCGTAATGAACACTGACAACATGTCGATCCTCGGCATTACCTTCGACTTCGGCCCATTCGCCTTCCTCGATGATTTCGACGCCAACTTCATCTGCAACCACTCCGATGACCAGGGCCGCTATTCATTCAGCAACCAGGTGCCCATTGGCCAGTGGAACCTCAGCGCCCTGGCCCAGGCGCTGACACCGTTCATCAGCGTCGAGGCCCTGCGCGAAACCCTCGGCCTGTACTTGCCGCTGTTCCAGGCTCATTACCTGGACCTGATGCGCCGCCGTCTCGGCCTGACCACCGCCGAAGAGGACGACCAGAAGCTGCTGGAGCAATTGCTTCAACTGATGCAGAACAGCGGCGTCGATTACAGCCTGTTCTTCCGGCGCCTGGGCGAAAAAGCCCCCGAAGCGGCCGTTGGCCATTTGCGCGATGACTTCGTCGACCTCAAGGGTTTTGATGCCTGGGGCGAGCGCTACGTCGCCCGAGTGGCCCGGGAAGGCGAGGTGGATCAGGAGCAGCGGCGCGCCCGGATGCATGCGGTCAACCCGCTGTACATCCTGCGCAACTACCTGGCGCAAAAGGCCATCGATGCGGCAGAGAGCGGCGACTACTCGGAAGTCCGCCGGCTGCACGCGGTGCTAAGCAAGCCGTTCGACGAACAACCCGGTATGGAGAGCTACGCCGAGAGGCCGCCGGAATGGGGCAAGCATCTGGAGATCAGTTGTTCGTCGTGAAGTGCCGCGCGATTGAAAATACAAGCGAGTGGCTCCAGATACAGACTACTCGCTCCTCACTGGACATCCGTCATGACCGACCCACTCCTCATCCCCTGCCCCCACTGCAACGGCCTCAACCGCATTCCCGCCGAGCGCCTGGGCGACCATCCAAAATGCGGACGTTGCAAGGCCGAGGTCCTGCTGAACAAGCCCTTCGAACTCAAGCAAGGTGATTACGCCAGTCAGATCAAAGGCGATCTGCCGCTGTTGGTGGATGTGTGGGCAGACTGGTGCGGACCGTGCAAATCGTTTGCGCCGGTGTTCGAGCAGGCGGCAGGGCAATTGGCCGGCAAGTGTCGGCTGGCCAAGCTGGACAGCGAGGCGAACCAGCAATTGTCGGCGCAGCTGGGGATTCGCTCGATACCGAGCCTGATTTTGTTCAAGAACGGTGGGGAAGTCGCCCGCCAGAGCGGGGCGTTCCCGTTACCGCAACTGATGAGCTGGTTGCGTAGCCAGGGGATCTAAAGGCCACCCGAAAACCAAATGTGGGAGCGAGCCTGCTCGCGAAGAGGGATTCACATCCAACGTCTCTGTTGACTGAACTCCTGCCTTCGCGAGCAGGCTCGCTCCCACAGTGTTTTCGTTTTGACCTTGGGAATCAGGTGTTTTCCAGCAAGTTATGCAACTCAACGAACTGCTGTGTCAGCTTGTGCCGCGGGTCCAGATGGATCAGCGGCATGTTGGCCTGATGGGATTCGCGCATGCGCACCGAACTGCCCAGGTACACCGGTAGCACCGGCAGACCTTCGGCGATCAACTCGTCGAGGATTTGCTGGGGCAGGCTCGCACGGGCCTGGAACTGGTTAACCACGATGCCTTCGACTTCCAGGCCTTCGTTGTGGTCGTCCTTCAGTTCTTCTATTTCTGCCAGCAAACCGTAAAGTGCTTGGCGGGAGAAGCTGTCGCAATCAAAGGGAATCAACACACGATCGGCGGCAATTAACGCAGAAACCGCATAAAAGTTCAGGGCCGGCGGTGTATCCAGGTAGATCCGGTCGTAATCACCATCAAGCTCTTCGAGCAACTTTCGCAGCTTGTTGATCTTGTGCTTGGCCTCAAGCTTGGGCTGCAAGTCGGCCAGCTCGGCGGTGGCGGTGATGACGTGGAGGTTGTCGAACGGCGTTTCGTAGATATCGACCTGGTTCTTCTTGGCAAAAGGCCCGGAGGACAAGGTTTGCTTGAAGAAATCGGCGATACCCATCGGGATATCGTCACCGGTGAGTCCCGTCAGGTACTGAGTGGAGTTGGCTTGGGCATCGAGATCGACCAACAGGGTGCGATAGCCCTCGCTGGCGCTGACCGCCGCCAGATTGCAGGCAATACTGGATTTGCCCACGCCACCTTTCTGATTGAACACCACGCGCCGCATTGCAAAACCTCCGTGTACCAAAGAATGACCGAGTGTAGTGGTGCAGGGCATGGCTTCGCTAGCTCGCATGCGCATGGACTACATGGTCATCAGTGTTTTCTTACGGAAAAAGCCGCTGGGGGCACTATACGCCGAGACCTGAGCCGACAGACGGCCCGATGAAAATGTGAATAATTGCCAAACGTTCAGTTTTTGTGAACTGACCGGTACATCTCATCGAGCAAAACGTAACCAGTGTTTGCTACACGTTCGTCGCACCGGGATAATGCGCACCACTCGGCGCCAAGCGCCACGTAGGGTGTGCCGTGCCGTTGCGCCACTCACCGCGTCAGGAAGCCTGCAAGGGCGGGATTGAATGTCTGTGATTAATTTCAACATCGCCCAGTGGCGCGCTTGGGCCCCGGGGCTCGAAAGCGTGGATGACTGGCAGGCCTGGTGCCGGCAACCGTTGATGTTACCGGTCAGCGATGCCGCACCCGATGTCTCGTTCCTGCCGGCCATGCAACGCCGGCGGCTCAGCCGTCTGGCGCGAATGGCATTCAGTGTCGGCTGGCCATTGGCCGAAGGTCGCCAGGACCTGCCACTGGTCTTTGTTTCCCGTCACGGCGAAACCCCGCGCACCTTCGACATTCTCAGCGACCTGGCCGTCGAGCAACCGTTGTCGCCAACCCAGTTCAGCCTATCGGTGCATAACGCGATCATCGGCCTGTGGTCGATCATGCGCGGTGAAACCAGCGAAATGACTGCCTTGGCCGCCGCCGGCGACGGCCTTGAAAATGGCATGCTGGAGGCGGCGGCCCTGCTGGCTGAAGGCTCGCCCGCGGTTTTACTGGTGGTTACCGAAGAGCAACCGCCGCAGGCCTATTCGGCCTGGATCGACGACGTGCCCTTCCCTTATGCCGTCGGCCTGCTGATTACCCCGGGCAATGACTGGCAGCTGTCCCTGAACAGTGCCACGGATGCGTTGTCAAACGCTCGATGGCCGCACGCGTTGAATCTGTTGTGCACGCTGCTGGGTCCGCAAACCACCTGCCAACATGCCTGGAAAAATCGTGTATGGACTTGGCAACGCAAGCTGTGACTGAAAAAAACCGCGATGCCTATTACTGGCGCCTGCTGGCCACCGCCGCGAGCTTTGCCCTGTTCGGGTTGGGCGGGTTGTGCCTGCGCCTGGTGATTTTCCCGCTGCTGGCCTGCCTGCCAGGTGATGCCCATACCCACCGGTTGCGGGCGCGTCAGACTGTCAGCCGCTGTTTTTGGTTGTTCGTGCGTTTCATGGCCCGAGCCGGCGTGCTGACCTACGAAATCGAGGGTGCGGAAAAACTCGGTCGGCCCGGCCAGATGATCGTTGCCAATCACCCATCGTTGATCGACGTGGTATTTCTGATCGGTCTGGTCCCCCACGCCAACTGCGTGGTCAAGCAAAGCCTCTGGGATAACCCGTTCACCCGCACGCCCCTGCGTCGTACCGAATACATCAGCAACGATGGCAGCATGGACATGCTCGATGCCGCCGCCGATGCGCTGAAACAAGGCCAGACCCTGATCATTTTTCCCGAAGGTACACGCACCCAGCCAGGCCAGGCGCCCGCCTTTCATCGGGGCGGCGCGGCAATTGCCGTGCGTGGTGCGAAAATCCTCAGCCCCGTGGTGATCCGGGTCAGCCCGACCACACTGACCAAGGCCGAACCCTGGTATCGGATCCCCAAGCGCCGCGTACACTTCAGTTTCCGTGTGGGGGACGATATAGACCCCCAGGCCTTCGCCGCGCTCGGCCCGCCCCCCCTGGCCTCGCGCAAGCTCAACGATTACTTGCATTCTTACTTTATCAAGGAGCTCGCCGAAGATGAGCAATCTTAACCGTGAAATAAAAGATCTGATCATTGAAGCCCTCGGCCTCGAAGACATCAGCGCCGACGACATCGACGATCAGCAGACCCTGTTCGGCGAAGGTTTGGGCCTGGACTCGGTGGACGCCCTGGAACTCGGCCTGGCCATCCAGAAAAAATACGGCATCAAGATCGATGCCGACGCCAAGGACACGCGCAATCACTTCAGTAACGTGGCGAGCCTCGCGGCCTTCGTCACTGCAAAACAGGCAGCTTGAGACCGGACCATGCAAACTCGTGACGACATTTTCAACACCCTGCGCGATGCCTTGGTCGAACTGTTCGAACTGGACCCGGACCGGGTGAGCCTCGAATCCAACCTGTACCAGGATCTGGAAATCGACAGCATCGATGCGGTCGACTTGATCGATCACATCAAGCGCCAGACCGGCAAGAAAATCGCGGCCGAAGAATTCAAGTCGGTGCGAACCGTCAGCGACGTGGTCGAGGCGGTCTACCGTCTGGTTCAACCGGCCGCATGAGTCGATTGATCGGCCTCGGCTTACTGCTGGCTGGCCTGCTATACCCTTTTGCGGTGTATTTCGGCATGGAGCATTTCGCCCCGTGGCAGTTCGGGTTGCTGCTGGGCAGCCTGTGGCTGGCCCGCGCGCTGACCGGCAAGCGACGGCCAGGCAGTTCGTGGATGGCGGGCGTGGCTATCCTGTTCTGCCTGTTGCTGGCGTTGTTCGACAGCCCGGCACTGCTGCGCTGGTATCCGGTATTGATCAGCGCCTTCATGCTGGGGCTGTTCGGACTGAGCCTGAAGTACGGCCCACCGATGGTCGAACGCCTGGCCCGCCTGCGCGAAGCACATTTGCCGGCCAAGGCCATTCGCTATACCCGCCAGGTGACTATCGCCTGGTGTGTATTTTTCCTGTGCAACGGGATCTGCGCCGCAGCCCTGACACTGTGGGCGCCGCTGAGCTGGTGGATGCTGTACACCGGCCTGATCTCCTATGGATTGATAGGCCTGATGTTTGCCATTGAATGGCTAATACGCCAACGGGTAAGAGGCCGCGCATGAACTGGATAAAACTTGAGCATCTGTTGCTCAAGGCCGAGCCGGGGCGAGCCGTGACGGCCGACCCGCAGCTTGATCACGCACAATTGCGCGAGCAGGCCCTGCGCCTGGCCGCCGGCTTGCAAACCCGCGGTGTGCGGCGCATTGCCGTGCACCTCGAAGACGCCGCGGACCTGGCGATTGCCTTGTTGGGCGCCTGGCGCGCGGGGGTCAGCGTGTTGCTGCCGGCCGACTTGCAACCGCAAACCCGCCAGCGCTGGTCGGGTGAAGTCGATTTATGGCTCACCGATCAGCCCGACGACACACACCCGGGCGATTATCAGGATGCGCCCCTTGGCGCCGCTGCCCTCGATCTTGACGGCTGCTCGCTGAGCCTGTGCACTTCCGGCTCCAGCGGCGAACCCAAGCGCATCGAAAAAAACCTGCGCCAGCTGGTCAATGAAGTCCAGGCCCTGGAACAGCTGTGGGGCGCCGACCTGGGCCCAGCCTGCATCATTGGCAGCGTCGCCACCCAGCACATCTATGGCTTGCTGTTCCGGGTACTGTGGCCACTGTGCGCGGGACGCACGTTCGTTCGCAGACAACTGGCCTTCCCAGAAGACCTGCAGCGTGCCAGTCTCGAACACCCGGCCTTCGCCTGGGTGGCCAGCCCGGCGCTGCTCAAGCGCATGGGCGACAACCTCGACTGGCCGGCGCTGAGCGCAGTACGTCGGGTATTTTCTTCCGGTGGCGCATTGCCCGCCGAGGCCGCGCAGCGTCTGCATGAACGCCTGCACCAATGGCCGACGGAAATATTCGGCAGTTCGGAAACCGGCGGCATCGCCTGGCGCCAGGGCCAGTCACTGTGGCAACCCTTTGCTGGCGTCCAGTTGACCCAGGACAACGAGGGGGCTTTGCTCATCGCCTCGCCCTACTTGCCTGACGGCCATATCGAGCACACCGCCGATGCAGCGCGAATGGCGGCTGATGGCCGCTTCGAGTTGCTTGGACGACTGGACCGGATCGTCAAGCTGGAAGAGAAACGGATCTCGCTGCCGATGCTGGAGCAGGCACTGATGGCCCACGACTGGGTGGCCGAAGCGCGCCTGGGTGTCATCCAGGAAAACCGCGCCTCTCTGGGCGCATTGTTGGTGTTGACTGATGCCGGCTTGCATGTGCTGCGCAATCAAGGCCGGCGCACACTCACCGAACAACTGCGGCAACACCTGAGCCTGCATTGTGAAACCCTGGCCTTGCCCAGACGCTGGCGCCTGTTGCAGCAACTGCCGCTGAACGCCCAGGGCAAACTGCCCCAGGCCGACGTCGAAGCCGTGCTGCTGGCACCGCGCCCCAAGGCTCCGCAGGTGCTGGAACAGGTGGAAGCCAATGGTGAGTGGAGCCTGCAGCTGGCAGTGCCGCCGGATCTTGCCTATTTCAGCGGGCACTTTCCCACAGCTCCCGTATTGCCCGGCGTGGTGCAGGTGGAGTGGGCGCTGCTCTTGGGCCAGCAACTGATGAACCTGCCGCAGAAATTCGCCGGCATGGAAGTGCTGAAATTCCAGCAATTGGTGCGTCCCGGCGACGAAGTCCAACTGCACCTGCGCTTCGACCCAGCCCGCGGCAAGCTGTATTTCGCCTATCGCAACGAAACCGCCACCTGTTCCAGTGGACGGATTTTGCTGGAGCCGGCACATGCATAACCCCTGCGCCGTCGTCCCGGTCTACAACCACGAGACCGCCATCACCACCGTGGTCGATGCGCTGCTGGCCAACCACCTGCCGTGCATTCTGGTGGACGACGCCAGCAGCCCGCCCTGTGCCAGGGTGCTCGATCAACTGGCGCTGCGCGACAACGTGTATCTGATCCGCCTCGCCACCAACCAGGGCAAGGGCGGTGCGGTGATGACCGGTCTGCGGGAAGCCTCGCGCCTGGGCTTCAGCCACGCCTTGCAGGTGGACGCCGACGGCCAGCACGACCTGCAGGATGTGCGACGTTTTGTCGAACGCTCCCGCGCCCATCCCGACGCCGTGATCTGCGGCTATCCGCTGTATGACGACAGCGTGCCAAAGGGTCGTTTGTACGCCCGCTACCTGACCCACGTGATGGTGTGGATCAACACGCTGTCGCTGCAGATTCGCGACTCCATGTGCGGCTATCGCCTCTATCCCTTGGCCCCGGTCCTGGCGTTGATCGAATCGGCGAAAATCGGCAAGCGCATGGACTTCGACTCGGACATCCTGGTCCGCCTCGCTTGGCGCGGGCAGCCGATGCAATGGCTGCAAACCAGAGTCCATTACCCGCTGGACGGTGTTTCGCATTTCCGCATGTTCCACGACAACGTACTGATTACCAGCATGCACACCCGGTTGTTCTTCGGCATGCTGCTGCGCTCGCCGCTGATCCTCTGGCGTCGGTGGCGCACATGAACGTCGACAAGCAACACTGGGCCGACCGCGAGGAGCGCGGCAGCTTCTGGCTGATGAAATTTACCGCGGTCGCCGCCAAGGTGCTTGGGCGTCGACTGCTGAGCCCGCTGCTGTACGGCATCGTGTTGTACTTTTTCCTGTTCGGCCGCAGTGCCCGTCAAAGCGCCTGGGAGTATCAGCAACGACTCGCCGACTGGAGCGGTCGCGACGAACTGCGCCCGAGTCATTGGCGTGTATTCGGCCAGTTCATGGCCTTCGCCGACTCCCTGCTCGACAAGCTCGACGTGTGGAACGGCAAGCTGGGCATCGAGCACATCGAAATCATCGACCCGGCATTGCTGCGCAACCAGTTACGCGGCACGCGCGGGCAAATGCTGGTGGGCGCCCACCTGGGCAACCTCGAAGTCTGCCGCGCACTGGCGGAAATCGGCGAGAAGGTCACCATGAACGTGCTGGTGCACACCAAGCACGCCGAGCGATTCAACCGCTTGCTGGGCGAAGCCGGGGCGACCAATCTGCGACTGATCCAGGTCAGTGAACTGGACCCGGTGATCATGCTGCAACTGCACGAACGCCTGGAACGCGGCGAATGGCTGGCGATTGCCGGCGATCGCGTGCCGCTGCACGGCGGGCGCAGCGTGACCGTGGACTTCCTCGGCCATCCGGCAAAGTTCCCGCAAGGACCGTGGCTGCTGGCGGGGCTGCTGAAATGCCCGGTCCACCTGCTGCTGTGCCTGAAAAAGGCCGATGGCCATTATCGACTCACCCTCGAACCCTTCGCTGACGCGATCACCTGGAAACGCAGCGACCGCGAACAGGTCATACATCAGTGGGCCACCCGCTATGCCGAGCGCCTGAGTCACTATTGCCTCCAGGCACCTCGACAATGGTTCAACTTTTACCCTTTCTGGAAGACCGATGACGACGCCAACGCTTGAGCCTGTAATCTTCGGCGAACGCCCTTTGCGCATCGACGATGTGCTGGCCCTGGCCAACCGCCAGGCGCCCACGCAGTTGCAGGGCGACCCGCAGTTCCGCCAGCGCATCGCCAAAGGCGCGCAGTTCCTCGACTCCCTGCTCGACAAGGAAGGCGTGATCTACGGCGTGACCACCGGCTACGGCGATTCCTGCGTGGTCGCCGTGCCGTTGCATCACGTCGAGGCGTTGCCGCGTCATCTGTACACCTTCCACGGCTGCGGCCTGGGCAAATTGCTGGACGCGCAAGCCACTCGCGCGGTACTGGCGGCACGCTTGCAGTCGCTCTGCCAGGGTGTCTCCGGGGTGCGCGTGGAGCTGCTGGAACGCCTGCAGGCATTCCTTGAACACGACATCCTGCCACTGATACCAGAAGAAGGATCGGTCGGCGCCAGCGGTGATCTGACGCCGCTGTCGTACGTTGCCGCCACGCTGTCCGGCGAGCGTGAAGTGATCTATCGCGGCGAGCGCCGGCAAGCCGCCGATGTTCACCGCGAACTCGGCTGGCAGCCACTGGTGCTGCGTCCCAAGGAAGCCCTGGCACTGATGAACGGTACCGCCGTGATGACCGGGCTCGCCTGCCTGGCCTACGCCCGCGCCGATTATCTGCTGCAACTGGCCACGCGCATCACCGCGCTGAACGTGGTAGCGCTGCAAGGCAACCCGGAACATTTCGACGAGCGCCTCTTCGCCGCCAAGCCACACCCTGGGCAGATGCAGGTCGCCGCCTGGTTGCGCAAGGACCTGGCCATCGACGCGCCGACCGCACCGCTGCATCGCCTGCAGGACCGCTATTCGCTGCGTTGCGCACCGCATGTCCTCGGTGTGCTGGCCGACAGCCTGAACTGGCTGCGCTCGTTCATTGAAATCGAACTCAACAGCGCCAACGACAACCCGATCATCGATGCCGAGGCCGAACGCGTGCTGCACGGTGGGCACTTCTACGGCGGGCACATCGCGTTCGCCATGGACAGCCTGAAAAACCTCGTGGCCAACGTCGCCGACCTGCTGGATCGACAACTCGCCCTGTTGGTGGATGAGCGCTACAACCACGGTTTGCCCAGCAACCTGTCCGGGGCCACGGCCGACCGCGCCATGCTCAACCACGGCTTCAAGGCCGTGCAGATCGGTGCCAGCGCCTGGACCGCCGAAGCGCTGAAAAACACCATGCCCGCCAGCGTGTTCTCGCGTTCTACGGAGTGCCACAACCAGGACAAGGTGAGCATGGGCACCATCGCCGCCCGTGATGCGATCCGCGTGTTGGAGCTGACCGAACAGGTCGCCGCCGCCACCTTGCTGGCTGCCAACCAAGGCGTCTGGTTGCGCGCCCAGGCCGAGGATGCGCGCCCACTGCCACCGGCTCTGGCGGCCATGCATGAAGCATTGGCCAAGGATTTCCCACCGGTCATCGAAGACCGTGCTCTGGAGGGCGAACTGCGCCTGTGCCTGCAACGTATCGCCGCACAACACTGGAGGCTGCATGCGTAGCAAGGGAGTGCTCTACACCGATACGCAAATCCTCGTGCCGTTCTTCGACGTCGACAGGATGAACGTCGTCTGGCACGGCCATTACGTCAAATACCTGGAAATCGCCCGCTGCGCCTTGCTGGACAAGATCGGCCACAACTACACGGCAATGTCCGAATCGGGCTATGCGTGGCCGGTGATCGACCTGCAATTGCGCTACATACGCGGTGCCCAGTTCGGCCAGACGCTCAACGTGCGCGCCAATCTGGTGGAATGGGAGAACCGGTTGAAGATCAATTACCTGATCAGCGACCTGGAAACCGGCGAACGCCTGACCCGTGGTGTTTCCGTACAGGTCGCCGTCGACATGAGCAATCGCGAAATGCAATTGGCCTCGCCGAAGGTATTTACCGACGCCGTGGCGAGGGCCTTACCATGATTTCCGGCCCTGTAGGAGCGAGCCTGCTCGCGATGGTCGCTAACGATGACGCTGGGCGCCTGTCACCCCGCGGTGCCCTCAGGTTTTTCGCGAGCATGCTCGCTCCTACAGTGTTCTGGCTGTTACTGGGCATTCCTGGGCTGGCCAACGCCTTCGATCTACAGCAGCTCAGCGAGCAACTGGCCAGGCCCGATGTCATCCATGGCAACTTCATTCAGGAAAAACGCCTGCGCGCCCTGCCCCAGCCACTGACCAGCAAGGGCACTTTCGTCCTGGCGAAGAATCACGGGTTGTTGTGGCTGCTGAAAACGCCGTTGCAACAGGACTACCGCATCACCCCCACAGGCATTGCCCGGCGTGATGCCAGCGGCTGGCAGATGTTGCCGGGCAAGAGCGCCGGCGCTGAGCAGAACCGCTTTTTCCTGGCCGTCCTGCAAGGCGACAGCAGCGGACTGCAACGGGATTTCGAGCTGGCGCTCAGTGGCGATGCACAAAACTGGACACTGAAGTTGACGCCACGCTCGATGCTGCTCAAGCAGGTGTTCAACCAGATCAACATCACCGGCGGCGAACTGGTCCACAGCATCGAGCTGCTGGAAACCCAAGGTGACAGCACGCTGTTGCGCATGCAAGACAGCACCAGCGCGCAACCGTTAAGCGACACGGAGCAGCATGACTTTGCCGAGTGAACGCAGGCTACCCTGGCTGTTCCTGATCCTGCTGCTGGCAGTGCTGGCGCTTGCCGGCTGGCAATGGCGCGACGGCGCCCCGCTGTCGGCCAACCTGATGGAGCTGGTGCCCGGCACCGCGCCGGATGCGCTGGAACTGCGTGCCGAACAACGCATGCAGGAACCGCTGAATCGCGAAATGCTGGTGCTGGTTGGCCACACCGATCGCCAGCAAGCCATTGCCATGGCGCAAACACTGGGCGATCAGTGGCAAGCCAGCGGCCTGTTCGACAAGGTCCAATGGAACCTGCAAGCCGACTTGCCGGCCTTGCGCACGCAACTGCTGCAAGGCCGATTGGCCATGCTCGCGGCAGAAGATCGCGAGCAGTTGATCGAACACCCCGATGCTTTTATCCAGCAACGGGTGCAGGCGCTGTTTGACCCCTTCACCGGTTTCAGCCTGGTGCCGAGCCAGGATGACTGGCTGGGCCTGACCGGGCGCATCCAGAACAGCCAGCCACAGCACGGTGCCGTGCAACTGGACATTGGCAGTGGCGCCTTGATTGCCGAGCAAGATGGCAAGCACTGGGTGCTGCTGCGGGCGCGCGCCACCGGCAATGCTTTCGACATGAACCTGCCGCTGCAAGTGGCCGACCTGCTCCAGCACAGCCGTGAAGAGGCCGCCCGGGCCGATGTGCAACTGCTCGCCGCAAGTGGTTTGCTGTACGCGGCCAACGGCCAGCGCCAGGCTTCCCGTGAGATGACCTGGGTGGGGGGCGGTGCCACCGTCGGGATCCTGTTGTTGCTGTTGCTGGCTTTCCGCCGTTGGCGTGTCGTGCTGGCGTTTGTCCCGGTGCTGGTGGGCATGCTGTTCGGCGCGGTGGCCTGCGTGGCATTGTTCGGCCACATGCATGTGATGACGCTGGTGTTGGGTTCGAGCCTGATCGGTGTCGCCGTCGATTACCCGCTGCATTACCTGTCCAAGAGCTGGAGCCTGAAGCCCTGGCACAGTTGGCCGGCGCTACGCCTGACCTTGCCGGGCCTGACCCTGAGCCTGGTCACCAGCGCCATCGGCTACCTGGCCCTGGCCTGGACGCCCTTCCCGGCGCTGACCCAGATTGCCGTGTTCTCGGCGGCGGGACTGCTCGGTGCCTATTTGTCCGCGGTGTGCCTGCTGCCGGCGCTGCTCAAGGGTGCCGAGCTGCGCCCGGCGCAATGGCCGCTGCGCCTTAGCGAATTTTTACTGGGACGCCGCGAAGCGTTGCTCAGGCATTTGAGCACGCCGGTATTGCTGGCACTGCTGATCGCTTTTTGTGCCGGCGGCCTGGTGCAGCTCGAGACCCGCAACGACATCCGCCAATGGGTGGGCGCCCCGCAGCAGTTGACTGACGAAGCGCAGACCATTGCGCGAATCACGGGCTATCAACCCACCAGCCAGTTTTTCCTGGTGCAGGCGGCCGATCAACAGCAACTGCTCGAACGCCAGGGCGCCCTGAGTGAACGCCTGGATCAGTTGGTTGGCCTGCAGAAACTCCAGGGTTACCTGTCGCTCAACCAACTGGTCAGCCCGCCCAGCGAACAGCGCAAGGTGCGTGAGGCGTTGAGCAAATTGCCGGCGTTTTGGCAGCCGTTACTCGATATCGGCGTACCGGCACAGGCGCTGCAAGCAGAGTTGAGCCAATTGCAGGCCCTGCCCATCGAAGACATCGACAGCGCACTGGCCGGCCCCTTAGCCGAGCCTTATCGCCTGTTGTGGCTGGGGCCGACCGCTGACGGCGTGGCGGCGATGGTCAGCCTGCAGGGCCTGAACAATCCTGCCCTGTTGCGGGTACAGGCCGAAGATTTGCCGGGCGTGAAGCTGGTGGATCGACTGGGCGAGTTGAACAACGTGTTCGCCGCCACCCAGGTCAGTGCCGCAGAACTGAAACTCGCCTCCTGCGCGCTGATCGTCCTGGTGCTTGCCCTGCCGTTCGGTCTTGGCGGCGCGTTGCGCATTGTGTCCCTGCCATTGCTGGCGGCGTTGTGCAGCCTGGCCAGTCTCGGCTGGCTGGGACAGCCATTGACCCTCTTCAGCCTGTTCGGCCTGCTGCTGGTGACGGCGATCAGCGTCGACTACGCCATCCTCATGCGCGAACAGGTCGGCGGCGCCGCCGTGAGCCTGTTGGGCACTTTGCTGGCGGCACTGACCACCTGGCTGTCCTTCGGCCTGCTGGCAGTGTCGAGCACGCCAGCGGTGAGTAACTTCGGCCTGTCGGTAAGCCTGGGCCTGATCTTCAGCTTCCTGCTCGCGCCCTGGGCCGGTCGCCAGGTGCATGCCGCCAGTATCACGGAACCGACAACATGATGATCGCGCTGTTTTGGGCGATGGCCCTGGTACTGTTCGCCGTAGCGACCCGGGTCGGTCGCCATTTCGGCCTGATTCCAATCGTCAGCCAGTTGCTGCTGGCGACCCTCGGCTTGCCATTGCTGATGTACTTCTGGATCGAACCGCAATGGCAACTGAGCGGCGCGGCGCTGGTGTCACCGTCTTGGCTGAAGAACCTCTACAGCCTGAGTTTCGCGCTGCTGCTGGGCTACATCCTCAGCGACGTGATCGATCTGCAACTGGACCGCCAGAGCCTGAAAATCGCCCTGCCGAGTTTCTGCATTCCGTTTGCCTGCGGCCTCGCCACGGCCATCTGGCTGCTGCCACCGCAACCCTGGATCAGTTCGCTGGCGGTCGGCCTGCTGTTCGCCATTACCGCGATCCCGGTGTTGTACCTGTACCTGCGGCACATCGCTTACCCGCACGCCGCCACCCGGCGACTGGTGCAGACTGCGATTATCATCGACCTGACTTGCTGGACCCTGTTCGCTTTCGCCCAGGGCAGCCTGCACCTGAGCAGCCTGTTGCTACCCTTGGCCGGGGCCTGCCTGCCCGTGCTCCTGCGGCTGCTGGGCCTGCGTCAAACCTGGCTGTACAGCCTGGGCTTTTTCGCGTTACTGGTGGTCGCCGAGCACTACAAGCTCAATGCCCTCATTTTCGGCATCGTTTATGTACTGATCATGGCAGCACTCAAGGCACCGCTTGTCCTGCCGTTGCCGGCAATCTGGATGAGTCGCTTGCAGACGTACATCGCCATTCCACTGATACTCACCTTCGGTATCGTCCAGATCAACGTGCACAGCGCAATGGACAGCCTCGGCTGGGTGCAGCTGGCGGCCCTGCTGCTGTTGCCGATTGCCAGCAAGCTGCTGGGCAACTGGCTTGGCCTTGGCTGGGCCGGTGCCTCGTTCCAGGGCGCCAGCCGCTGGCGTGAAAGCATATTGCTGAACATTCGCGGCTTGAGCGAGATCGTCTTTCTCAACCTGCTGCTGCAACAACAGCTCATCAGCCCGGCGCTGTACTTTGCGTTGATGCTGATGGGCCTGGTCGCGACCCTGCTGCCGGCACTGGCCGGCATGCACCGTATCCCATTGATAGCTGCCGCCCCGGCAAGGAGCCCCCATGCCAATCGTTGAAATGCAACGTCGCCAGATCGTGGTCATCGGTGCAGGTCCGTCCGGCGCCATCGTCGCCGCGCTGCTCAAGCGCAAGGGACATGATGTACTGGTGATCGAGCGCCAGCATTTCCCGCGCTTTTCCATCGGCGAAAGCCTGCTGTCCCACTGCCTGGATTTCGTCGAAGAAGCGGGCATGCTCGATGCCGTCAATGCCGCGGGCTTCCAATTGAAAACCGGGGCCGCGTTTGCCTGGGGCGAGCGTTACAGCACGTTCGATTTCGGCGACACTTTCACTCAGGGCAAGCCGACGACTTTTCAGGTGCAGCGCGCGGATTTCGACAAACTGCTGGCCGATCAGGCCGCACTGCAAGGCGTTGAAATCCGCTATGGCGAAACCATCGTCAGCGTCGATATCGACCAGGCCAAACCGCTGCTTGGCGTACGTCGCGAAGACGGCAGCGAGTACCACATCGACGCTGACTTCATGCTCGACGCCAGCGGATACGGTCGCGTCCTCCCGCGCTTGCTCGACCTTGAAGCACCGTCGAATTTCCCGGTGCGCCAGGCGGTGTTCACCCATGTCGAAGACCGCATCGTCCACCCGAACTTCGATCGCACCAAGATCCTCATCACCACCCATCCTGTCCAGCGTGACATCTGGTTCTGGACCATTCCTTTCAGCGGCGGCCGCTGCTCGGTCGGCGTGGTGGCCGCCGCGGAACATTTCGAAGGTCGCAGCGATAACCTCGACGATTGCCTGCGCGGCTTCATTGCCGAGACGCCCAGCCTGGCCGGGGTACTGGACAACGCCGTATGGGACACGCCAGCACGCACCATCGGCGGTTACTCCGCCAACGTGAAAACCCTGCACGGGCCTGGTTTTGCGTTGCTGGGTAATGCGGCGGAATTCCTCGACCCGGTGTTTTCCTCTGGCGTGACCATCGCCATGCGCTCGGCGAGCATGGCCGCGGGGGTGCTGCACCGTCAGCTGCAAGGCGAGTCCGTGGACTGGCAGCGTGAATTCGCCGAACCGCTCAAGCGCGGGGTCGATACGTTCCGCTGCTACGTCGAGAGCTGGTACGCCGGGACTTTCCAGGACGTGATTTACTACCCGGATGGCAATGCGGAAATCCGCCGCATGATCAGCTCGATCCTCGCCGGCTATGCCTGGGACGAGCGCAATCCATTCGTCGCCGAACCGAAACGTCGCCTGCGGATGTTGTCAGAACTCTGTGCAAGGGATGCGACATGAGCGACTTGAGCAACGTGCTGCGCAAGCCCGTTGAAGGGTGTGCCTGATGATTCGAGTTCTGCTGCTCGGCTGCATCCTGCTGCTGAGCGCCTGCGCGAGCCAGGCGCCACTGCCCGCGCAGACCCCAAGCATGGCGTTGCCGCTGCAATTGCACATCCAGCGCCTGCAGGCCGAACAACGCCAGGACTGGGTACTGGTCATCCAGCGTGAAGGCCCTGCCATACGCTGGTCGATGATGGACTTGCTGGGTATTCCGCAGGCCCGCCAGAAACTGGTCGATAGCCATTGGCAAGCCGATGGCCTGTTGCCGCCTAACCCGGAAGCCCGTGAGCTGTTCGCCGCGTTGCTGTTTGCACTGACCCCCAGGGATGAACTGCCTGGCAACTATCCAAAGGCGTGGCAATACGGGGCGCAACGCTCGCTGCCAGCGCGCTGGGACGTCCGTTATTCACAACCATTGAGCTTCGAATTGAATTTGCCCAAAGGCCCGAAATATCTAATCACCCCCCTGAGCGGTGACGCACCATGACGGCTTACCTCAATGCCCTCGGGGTCGTCTGCGCCCTGGGCCGTGACAAACAAGAAGTCGCCCGCCACCTGTTCGCCGGCGATTGCTCAGGCATGCGCAGCGAAGCCGGCTGGGTGCCAGAGCGTTCATTACCGGTAGGCGCGGTGCGTGGCGATCTCGTGCCGATTCCCGCAGAACTGGCCTGCCAACGCAGTCGCAACAATCAATTGCTGATGGAGGCCACGCTGCAAATTCGCGGTGACATCGATCAGGCCATCCAGACCTACGGCCGCGATCGCATCGGCATCGTGCTGGGCACCAGTACGTCGGGCATCGACGAAGCCAGCCAGGGCCTGGCTCGCTACGTGCGCGAACAGCAATTTCCGGCGCAATACGACTATCAGCAACAGGAACTCGGCGCACCGGCAAACTTTCTCGCCGACTGGCTGCAAGTAAGCGGCCCGGCCTATGTGATTTCCACTGCCTGCACCTCCAGCGCACGCGCATTGATGAGTGCCCAGCGCCTGCTCGATCTGGGCATGTGCGATGTGGTGCTGTGCGGTGGAGTCGACACACTGTGCAAGCTGACGCTCAACGGCTTCTCGGCACTCGAAGCCGTGTCCGGGCAGCGCTGCAATCCGTTTTCAGTGAACCGCAACGGCATCAATATCGGCGAAGCAGCCGTGCTGTTCCTGATGAGCAAGCAGCCTGGCGACCAGCCGATTGCCCTGCTTGGCAGTGGCGCCAGTTCCGATGCGCACCACATTTCCGCGCCAGAACCCACCGGCCGCGGCGCCCAACAGGCAATGCGCAAGGCCTTGAGCCGGGCCAGACTGCGGCCTGAGCAAATCGCCTACCTGAACCTGCATGGCACCGCCACCCAACACAACGACGCCATGGAAAGCCACGCAGTGGCGGCGGTGTTCCCGGCCGGCGTGCCCTGTTCTTCGACCAAGCCCATGACCGGCCATACCCTTGGCGCGGCCGGCGCGCTGGAAGCCGCCTTCTGCTGGTTGAGCCTGAGTGACGACAACCGCGAGCACCTCCTGGCCCCGCATGTCTGGGACGGCCAAGCCGATCCCGAGCTGCCCACCCTCAAATGGGTGACTCCCGCCGATCGCCTGGCGTCCACTGGACCTCGCTACCTGATGAGCAACTCCTTCGCCTTCGGTGGCAACAACGTCAGCCTGATTATCGGAGACGCCCCATGATTGATTGGCCGCTCGCCGAACTGCTGCCCCATGCTGGCGACATGATTCTCATCGAGCAGATCCTGGCATTCGATGAAGAGCAGATTCATACACGCCTCAGGGTCAAGCCCGACGGTCTGTTCAATTTGCCCGACGGCAGCCTGCCGGCCTGGGTCGGGATTGAACTCATGGCCCAGAGCGTCGCGGCCTTCGCCGGTTGCCATGCGCGCCAGCGCGGCGATGCAACGCAGCTGGGCTTTTTGCTCGGCTCTCGCAAGTTCGAATGCAACGTCGACCGTTTTCCCGCCGGCACCGAACTGACCCTGCATGGCATCCGCTCCCTGGAAGATGACAACGGCATGGGCGTGTTCGAGTGCCACATCAACGCACCCGGCATTCACGCCAGCGCCCGCCTGAACGTGTATCGCCCGCCTCAGGCGGCTCAATATCTTGATGAATCCGAAGGAGTCCAGTCATGACTGAATTCGTACTGGTCACCGGTTCCAGCCGTGGCATCGGCCGCGCCATCGCCCTGCGCCTGGCCCAGGCCGGGCATGACATCGTGCTGCATTGCCGCAGTGGCCTGGCGGATGCCCAAGCCGTACAAGTCGAAATCGAGACCCTGGGTCGCACTGCGCGCATCCTGCAATTCGATGTGTCCGACCGCGCCGGCTGCAAAGCCATCCTTGAGGCCGACGTCGAAACCCATGGCGCCTACTACGGCGTGGTGCTCAACGCCGGGCTGACACGTGACGGTGCTTTTCCGGCGCTGAGCGAGGATGATTGGGATGTGGTGATGCGCACCAACCTCGACGGTTTCTACAACGTGCTGCACCCGGTGATGATGCCGATGATCCGTCGTCGCGCTGCCGGGCGAATCGTTTGCATCACGTCGGTGTCCGGCTTGATCGGCAATCGCGGCCAGGTCAACTACAGCGCCTCGAAGGCCGGGTTGATCGGCGCGGCGAAGGCGTTGGCGATCGAGTTGGGCAAGCGCAAGATCACCGTCAACTGTGTCGCACCCGGCCTGATCGACACAGCCATGCTCGATGAAAACGTGCCGGTGGAAGAACTGATGAAAATGATCCCCGCACAACGCATGGGCACCCCGGAAGAGGTGGCCGGCGCGGTGAATTTCCTGATGTCGGCGGAAGCCTCGTACATCACCCGGCAGGTGCTGGCCGTCAACGGAGGCCTGTGCTGATGAAACGTGTCGTCGTCACCGGCATGGCCGGCATCACCTCGCTGGGCAGCGATTGGGCAACCATCGCCGACCACTTCGCAGCCAACCGCAGCGGCATTCGCCGCATGGACGAATGGGACCGCTTCACTGAACTCAATACGCGCCTGGCCGGGCCCATCGATGACTTCATCGTGCCGAGCCACTGGACGCGCAAACAACTGCGCAGCATGGGCCGCGTTTCGCGACTGGCCGTCGGCGCAGCGGAGCGGGCGTTGGCCGATGCCGGATTGCTCGGTGACGAATCGATCAAGGACGGGCGCATGGGCGTTGCCTGCGGGTCCTCCACGGGCAGCACCGACGAGATCAAGGCCTTCGGCAACATGTTGCTGAACTCGGTGGCCGAAGGCCTGAACGCCAACTCCTACGTGCGCATGATGCCGCACACCACCGCGGCCAACATCAGCATCTTCTTCGGCCTCACCGGCCGCCTGATCCCCACCTCCAGCGCCTGCACCAGCGGCAGCCAAGGCATCGGCTACGCCTACGAAGCCATCAAGTTCGGCCGCCTGCCGTTGATGCTCGCTGGCGGTGCCGAGGAACTGTGCCCGACCGAAGCCATGGTGTTCGACGCACTCTACGCCACCAGCCTGAAAAACAACGCCCCGCACACTACCCCGCGTCCCTATGACAAAGGGCGCGACGGCCTGGTGATCGGTGAAGGCGGCGGCATGCTGGTGCTCGAAGAACTGGAACACGCGCTGGCGCGAGGTGCCCGTATTCATGCCGAACTCGTTGGTTTCGGCAGCAATGCCGACGGCCAGCACACCACCCGCCCGGAGCAAGTCACCATGCGCCGGGCCATGGAGTTGGCCCTGGAAGATGCGGGCTTGAGCCCTGCCGACATCGGCTACGTCAACGGTCACGGCACGGCCACCGAACAGGGCGACATCGCCGAAACCCTGGCCACCAGCAGCCTGTTTGGCGAACACATGCCGATCAGCTCACAAAAGAGCTTCCTCGGCCACACGCTCGGCGCCTGCGGTGCGCTGGAGTCCTGGTTCAGCATCGAAATGATGAACAGCGACCTGTACGCCCACACCTTGAACCTTGACGAAGTCGACCCGCATTGCGGCAAGCTCGACTACCTGCGCGGCGAGTTCCGGCAGATGAGCAATCAGTACGTGATGAACAATAATTTTGCGTTTGGCGGGGTGAATACGTCGTTGATTTTCAAACGCTGGGCGTAGGCGCTGCCGCAGGCGAGCGCACTTCAATCCCCTGTAGGAGCGAGCCTGCTCGCGATGGATGTCAACGATAACGCGTGCTGCCTGAACGAACGCGTTGTTCGGACGTTTTTCGCGAGCAGGCTCGCTCCCACAAGGTCCCTGCCTCCCGGACAGGTCATGGCGGATCGAGGTTATCCAGGACCCTATTGACCGCCAGTTCTCCCAGCATGATTGATTGCTGAATCCCCAGCATTGTGTAGCTCTGCACTCCGTTCAGGCTCCTCGCGAAGTCGCTCGCCATGACATTGGCTGACGCCAGTGAAACGCAGGCGTACTCCAGCAGGGTGTGGTTATCGGTTTCGGGGGCGATGAGGAAGAGGGTGCTGGGTTGGTGTGGCGCGTCTGGGTCGGTATCCGGAGAGTTTGAGGCATTGGTCATGATTCAGCGTCCTGACAATGGGGGCCACACCGAATCGCTACTGATCAAAGGGTGGCGGCTGTACGCAGGTTAGTAGACCGGGCAAACCGAAAACCGGCGCGCCCGAAGGCGCCCTGCGCACAGCCACCGTCAAGGGCAGGTACGGACATACCTGCCTATCAGGAGCGCCAATGCGCTTCGGTTTACTACGGGCTACTAAACCCGATCACTGACAATCAGTGACCCGGATCAAGCTACCGATGGCCCCCAAAGCGCACAAGCCGGCGGATTCTGGAGTAGTTGTAGGCAACGCCGCAAGGCGTTGTAGCCTCTCCGGGATAGTTCAGAAATATCCCACCAGCAGCGGCGAAAACTCTGACCTGTAGGAGCGAGCATGCTCGCGATGGACTAAAGAACGCCGCGTGTCACCAGGAAACAAGCGTCATCGTTGACGACCATCGCGAGCATGCTCGCTCCTACAGGGACGGTGCAGCCTTCATGACTTTAACGGCTCAACCTTCCTCGTCAACAACTCCACGAACGCCCGCGCCATCGGCGACTTCTGGTCCTTGCGCTGCACCAGCCACACCGCCGACACCGCCGCCGGGTCGAGCAACGGCCGATAGACCACCCCGTCGATGCGCATTCGCTGATAAGACGCCGGCAGCACCGACACACCCAATCCTGCGGCTACCAGGCCAATGATAGTCATCGCTTCGCCGGCCTCTTGGGCAAAGTGCGGACTGAAGCCGGCATCACGGGCCAGACTGAGTAATTGTGCGTACAGGCCACTGCCATAGCTACGGGGGAAAAATACGAAAGGCTCCAGTGCCAGGGCGGACAGGAACAGGCCTTCTTCACTGCCCTGCGCCAAAGGGTGCTTGGAACTGAGCACGGCCACTAACGGCTCACGCATCAACTCGACGACGCTCAAGCAATCCGGCAGCCCCAGCGGCCGCATGATCCCGACTTCGATCGACTCATCCACCAGCGCATCGGCCACCTGGGTGCTGCTCATTTCCCGCAAATTCAAATGCACTGCCGGAAAACGCTGGCGAAACGAAAAAATCGCCTGGGGAATCGTTGAGTTGAACGGTGCCGACGATGTGAAGCCGATTTTCAGTTCGCCCAACTCGCCCAACTGCGCCCGCCGCGCAACATCCGCCGCCTTGTCGACCTGCGCCAGCACCAGCCGTGCCTCTTCCAGGAACAGTCGACCGGCCTCGCTCAGCTCGACCCGACGATTGGTACGCTCGAACAATCGCGCACCCACTTCCTGCTCCAGGGCCTGGATCTGCTGGCTCAGCGGCGGCTGCGAGATACCAAGCGCCTGCGCAGCGCGGCCGAAGTGCAGTTCTTCGGCGACAGCGATGAAGTAACGCAGATGACGCAATTCCATGAAAACCCCATTAGGTCGTTAAAGCTATCAAACAGGTCGAACAATATATTGGATTGAATCATTAGCCAGCTATATGCTTTTTTCATTGCCTGACGGGCTGCGCTCCTCCGAGGTCCACCGTGAAAACTGCTGTCGCTCCACTTACCCATGAAGTTCCTCCCGCCACACCAGACGATGTGGCTGCCGAGCTGGAAGAGATCTACATCGAAAAAGGCACGCCAGCCTTCATGCGCACGGTGCTGGCGCTGTTCTGCGGCGGCTTCGCGACGTTCGCCCTGCTCTACTGCGTGCAACCGATGATGCCGCTGCTGTCCAACGAATACTCGATCAACGCGGCGCAGAGCAGCCTGATTCTCTCGGTAGCCACGGGCATGCTTGCCATTGGCCTGCTGATCACCGGCCCGATCTCCGATCGCGTCGGGCGCAAAACGGTGATGGTGGCGGCGCTGTTTGCCGCCGCACTGTGCACCATGGCCAGCGCGATGATGCCGAGCTGGCACGGTGTCCTGGCGATGCGCGCGCTGATTGGACTGTCGTTGAGCGGCCTGGCGGCGGTGGCGATGACCTATTTGAGCGAAGAGATTCACCCGCAGCACATCGGCCTCGCCATGGGTTTGTACATCGGCGGTAACGCCATCGGCGGGATGAGCGGGCGTCTTATCACCGGCGTCTTGATCGACTTCGTCAGCTGGCACACGGCAATGCTGGTGATCGGCGGCCTGGCACTGATTGCGGCAGCGGTATTCTGGAAAATCCTCCCCGAATCGCGCAACTTCCGTGCCCGCTCGTTGCACCCGCGCAGCCTGGTCGACGGTTTCACCATGCACTTTCGCGACGCCGGGCTGCCACTGCTGTTCCTCGAAGCCTTTGTGTTGATGGGGGCGTTCGTCACCCTGTTCAACTACATCGGCTACCGCCTGCTGGCCGAGCCTTACCACATGGAACAGGCCTTTGTCGGATTACTCTCGGTGGTGTATCTCTCGGGTATCTACAGTTCGGCGAAAATCGGCTCGCTGGCCGACAAAATCGGCCGCCGCAAAGTGCTCTGGAGCACTATCGCGCTGATGATCGGCGGTCTCGCCCTGACGATGTTTACGCCATTGCCGCTGGTCATCATCGGCATGCTGGTCTTCACCTTCGGTTTCTTCGGCGCCCACTCCGTCGCCAGCAGCTGGATCGGCCGTCGTGCCACCAAGGCCAAGGGCCAGGCATCGTCCTTGTACCTGTTCAGCTACTACGCAGGAGGAAGCATTGCTGGCACGGCGGGCGGCGTGTTCTGGCACTTGGCTGGCTGGAATGGAATCGGCTTGTTCATCGGTGGACTGCTGGCCGTGGCATTAATGGTCGCCTTGAAGCTTTCAAAGTTGCCGCCACTGCCAGGCACCGGTGCGACTATCTGAGCACTATCTGCGCCTCCAGTACCGCGTTGCGCTTTTCCAGGGTCAAGGATTGCAGCGCGGTGCCATCACGTTCGATGCGGTCCAACCATGCCAGTAATGCCTTGGCGTCACCGCTGAGGTTCAGGCGCAACTGATCACCGTCGGTGTTGACCTGATGCAGTTCGAGTCCGGCCTCGGTAGCACTTTCGCTGACGTGCAGTGACAGCGGCTGAGTGACAGGCTCGCGCATGCTGCGCGGACGCGCCAGCTGCAGTTGCGCCGTCAGTGCCAGCTGCTGCTGATACTGACGCTCGGCCGCTGCAAGACGCTGTTGCGTCGGTTGCCAGACCAGGCTGAATGCCGCTACACCAAAGACAAACGCGACCAACACCAGCAACAATCGTTGTTCGCGCAGCGACAGGCGCTGCCAGCGCTGCAGCAGCACCGGCCATGTGACCAACCCGCTCAGCTTCATGCGCCTTGCTCCAGGGTCAGGGTCGCCTGCACCCGATCGCCTTCCTTGCTCGCGCTGTCGAGTCGCACAGGCAAACCTTGCTGGCGGCCACGCTCACGCAGTAATTCCAGTTCGGTAAAACTATTGGCGGTCAGCCGGACTTTCCAACCATCGCTTTCGCGAAATTCAATGCGCTGGACATCGACATTGCTGGCGCCGATGACTTGTTCGACGAGTTTGACCAGCCCGGCGATATGGCCGTCCTGAGGGGCCGCATTTTGGCTTTGCATTACATTGAGTTGTAACGCCAGGTCAACGATGCGGGTCTGCTCCGGGTAAAGCCCTTTGAATTGCTCCACGTTGCGACTGTAGAGCTGGCGGGTCTGGTTTTCGAGAAAGCCGATACGTGCCGCGCTGGCACCCCAGTCGAGCAGCAGCAGCGACAACACGACCAGCCCGCCGAAACGCCAGGGCAGGCGCTTTCGAGGCGCCGCGAAATCGCCGTGCAACAGATTGATTGCCGGTCCATGCACCGGGATCAGCCACTGATCGATATCAGTGGCATCCTTACGCTCGTCACGCCACTGAACGTCCCTGGGCAAGCCTGGCTCGAGCGCCACCAGATCTTCATCCGACAACGTCAGGCGTGCAGGCAAGCCTCCACCGAGCAACCAGCGGCCAAACCACCAGATGCCGAGTGCCTGGTCACGAGGCAACACATCGGCATCGACGAACACAGATCGCACCTTAATACTCACTTCGGCCAGCAGCGCGAGGACAACGGCAAATCGTTCGCGGTCGATCACCATCACCGGATAGCGACCTTGTGGATCGCGCGCACCGGTACTCAGGTGCAGCTTTTCCAGGGCTTGGCTCAACTGCTCTTCGACAGCGTAAGCGATGGCCTGGGCATCAGGTTGGCGCCTGGATGGCCATGGATCGCTGAGCAACCAACTGCACAGTTCCATGGGCAACAGCACATCGACCGCCTGCCCAGCCAGTGACTGTGCCGCTTGATCCAAGGGCAAGCGCTGCCGTTCGCCGGTCGAAGTCCATAGACAACAAGGCCAGGCGAGCGTGGGCAGGCCCAAGCCTTCGGCTGTTAGATAAAGCCAGGTTTTCATTGCTGGATCTCGCTTGCATTCGAGGGGAGAACACGCCGTTGCAGGATCTTCAACTGACGCGTCTTGGGGTCGCGTTCGACATCGGTTGCCAGCCGCAGATGCCCCTGCCCCTGGGTTACTTGAACGGTGATCCGGTACCAGCGGCTATCAACGCCCAGGCCATGGCCGCTCAAGCCCAAACCGGATATCAGCGGGTCCTGGGTAAAGGCCTGAACGCTTGGCCAGCCTGCCGGGGAACGCTGGCGTACCAAGGTTTCGGCCGTGGTGCGCTCGATACCGTCGAGCGTACGCAATACCAGCGCTGGCGCTGTGTTGATGTTCATCGTGGCCTTTGCCGGCAACAGCGCGACCCAGGGCGCCAAACGACGCAACAGCTCAGCATCGACACCAGGAAGCAGTCGCAGCTGGCTGAGCTCGAGCAGCGGCCCTACTTGCTGCAGTTGCAACGACGGCAGTTCGAGCAGCGTCAGCAAACGCATCCAGCGCTTGAGCGTGACTTGATCGATCTGCCCCTGAATCAACAGGGTATTGAGATTGAAACGACCGGCCAGATCCTCGATCTCGACGCGTATCTGCGCATCTTCAATGGCAAAAGCGCTGGAAGGTTCGGCCATCGGCTCGCTGTCTTTTTGCTGAGCCTTGAGCAACACCAGGCCCCAGGTTTCCCCGGCTACACCGAGTTGCCGCAGGTGCATCTGCTGTAACTGCTGCCCGGTGCTTTGCAGCAATGCGCGATGGCTGCGCAGCATGCCGCCGATGATCAATAACGCCAGGCTCATGACCAGCAACACACTGATCAGAGCAACGCCGCGTTGACCGGCCCTCATGGCAGTGCTCCCGGCAATAACAGCACCCGACGGATCGCCTCGAAGCGCCCTGCCGACATTTGCATTTCCACCGCCAAGGGCGCCTTCGGGCTCTGCCCGGACGGCCAATCGCCGCGCCAACCAACCTGGCTGTCGTACAGACGCCAACGCACCTCTCGAACATCGTCGAGCAGTTTTTGCCGCTGCACGCTCTGCGCCCCTTCCGCCCGGCTGTCACGCCAAAGCGCGCCGTTGTCGAGTCGATAAGTCAGCAACTGCCGCTCACTGCGCGGTAAGTCCAGCGGATTACGCCAATTGCCGCGCAGCAGTTGCAACTGCGACGGGTCTTGCACGACAGGCGGCTGCGCGATGTGCATAAGGTCACGTTCGATTACTGCCACGGCGCGTTGCAGGTTCCTGAGTTCACGTTCGTGGCTCAGGGTGCCCCGCTGCACGCGCACCACACTGTCGAACAGCGTCCAGCTGGCCAGCCCCAGCAAGGCAAAAATCGAAATGGCAATAACCAGTTCGAGCAGGGTAAATCCGCCTTGCTCATTCATGACGATTGGCTATCCAACCGGTGGCGCGGAACAGGGTCTGGTCACGTCCGGCAAGGCCGACCTCGACTTCGACCAACAACCCGGGAGGATCGCGCGTCGGGTCGACGTTTTGACGTACAACCCAGTCGCGTTGACCCAGGCTCACCATCCGTTGTGGCTGCGCAAGCACGGGGGACGATTGCAGTCGCAGCTCGCTCAGCTGATTGTCTGCCACCCAGGCCGCGAGAAGACGCTCTTCGGCAGCGCCTGCCTGCCTGACCACGTATTGGCTTGCGGACAGCACCGCCGTCGCCAGGGTCGCGAAAATCGCCAGGGCCACCATGACTTCAAGCAAGGTGAATCCACTCATGCGAACAATGGCCGGTGGCTCACTCATCGATCATGAACTCGCCCATGCCATCACCGGACAGGGTCGCCCAAATCTTGTCTTTGCCAGCGAACGTCAGTGTGAAGTTGCTGGTTTCATCGCTGCTGTACAGCAGAATCTGCGGAGGGCCGACGTCAGCGCCCAGCCTCAGGGCATACCCCTCCTGCTCAAGGCTCAGTTGCAAGCTCTCGGGCCATCGGTTGAAGGCGGCCAGCGGTTCCCAGCCACGCCCATCCAGACGCATCGACCGGTACCCCAGGACGCTCAGCCGCAGACCGTATTCGCGCCCCTCCAGCACTGCCTGTTGCCGCAGCTGGCGGATGACGCCACCCAGGGCGCTCGCTTCCTGCCTCGCTTGCTGTGCCGGGTGGATGCCCGTGGCCAGACTCACCATGCCCAACAGCACGCCGATCAGGACGGTCACGATCATCATTTCCAGCAAGGTAAATCCCCGACTACGGCGCGGCATGGTTCAACTACCCCAATTGCCGATTTCCGCTGCGTGCCCTTCGCCACCCGCTACGCCATCGGACCCGAGGGAATACAAGTCATAGCCGCCATCCGCCGATTTAACACCGGGATTGAGGTACTGATAGGGCGTGCCCCACGGATCAACGGGCAAGGATTTCAGGTAACCCTGAGGGTTCCAGCTCCTCGCCGCCGGCATTCCGGAAGGTCGCTTGCTCAAGGCCTCCAGCCCCTGTTGCGTGGAGGGGTAGTGGAAGTTGTCGAGACGATACATTTCCAGGGCGGTGCCGATGGCCTGGAGATCGACTTTGGCCGCGGTGACTTTGGCCTGATCGGGGCGGCTCATGAACTGCGGCACCACGATTGCCCCCAAAATGCCGATGATGACTACCACCACCATGATCTCGATCAGGGTAAAGCCGTGCTGGGAAGTTCTGTGACGTAAAGCGTGCATGGTCAATTCACCAATTGGTTGAGGCTGAGAATCGGAAGCAGAATGGCCAGGACGATCAGCAACACGACGCCGCCCATCAGCACGAGCATCGCGGGCTCGAACAGACTCACCACCAGGGCAATTCGCGCCGCCAGGCTGCTTTCCTGTTGTTCGGCGGCGCGGGCCAGCATGCGATCGAGTTCGCCCGCCCGCTCGCCACTGGCGATCATGTGCAGCATCATCGGCGGGATATCGCCGCTCAATTCCAGGCCATGGGTCAGGGTTGCGCCTTCGCGGACCGAGCGGGCGACATCGGTCATTCGCGCACGGATGGTCAGGTTGCCGATCACGGCAGCGGCAATTTCCAATGCGTCGACCAAAGGCACGGCGCTTTTGCCGAGGATGGCCAGGGTGCTGGCAAATCGTGCGGCCTCCATTGCGCGCAGCACGTCGCCAAAAACCGGGACGTTCAACGCCAGGCGATGCCAGCGCAGGCGCCAGGCTCTTTGACTCAAGCTCCAGCGCCAGAGGGCGACCAGCAGCGCCAGCGCAGCTATCAACAACAAGCCATGGCTACGCAACCCGTCACTGGTACGTATCAATGCCCGCGTCAGCCACGGCAGCGGTTGGCCGCTGTCGACGAAAATCTTCACTACGTCGGGCACCACGTAACCGAGCAGAAAGCCGACGATGACCACGCTGGCCGACATCAGGATCAACGGATACACCAACGCCATCTGGATCTTTTGCCGTGAGGCCTGGCGAGCCTGGGTATACGCGGCCAATTGCTCCAGCACATGGCCCAGATGGCCGGAACGTTCGCCAGCGGCCACGGTGGCACGGAACAGGTCGGGAAACGCCTTGGGAAACTGCGCCAGCGCATCGGCGAGGGCATGCCCTTCCATGACCCGACTCCTGACCATCGACAGCAAACTGGCAACCCGACGCTTGGCACTCTGTTTCGCCACGGCCTCAAGAGATTCCTCCAAGGGCAATCCGGCCTGAACCAGCGTGGACAATTGCAGTGTCAGCAGTGCCAGGTCGGCGGCACTCAAACGCCCTGCGCTGCCTGGCTTGTTTGTGCCACCAACGACCCGGATTTCCTTCAAGTCCCGCGGCCACAACCCGCGCTCACGCAACAGTTGCCGAGCATGACGGGGGTTGTCTGCCTCCAGCCGTCCCTTGCAACGGCGACCCTGACCGTCATCGGCCCGGTAATCGAATGTCGGCATGACCTAGTCCTCCCGCGTCACGCGCAACAACTCGTCGAGACTGGTCAGCCCGTCCAGCACCCGTTGGCGGCCGTCCTGGAACAGACTGCGCGACATCTGGCGGGCCTCGTTGGCCAAGGCTTGTTCACTGGCCCCCTGGTGAATCAGCGATGCCAGTGACGGTGTCACGCAGATCAACTCATAGATGCCGACGCGCCCGCGATAGCCGTGCTGACACTGCTCACACCCCACGGCCCGGAACAGCTGCAGCGATGCGGTGCCGAGCCCCAGGCGCTGGCAAGCTGTTGCATCGGCGCTGTAGGGCACCTTGCAATGAGGGCACAAGGTGCGCAGCAATCGCTGGGCTAGAACACCCACCAGCGACGATGCCAACAGGTAGGCATCGACACCCATGTCCGCCAGGCGAGTCACCGCACCGACCGCACTGTTGGTGTGCAGCGTCGAGAGCACCAGGTGACCGGTCAGCGAAGCCTGGACGGCAATTTCAGCAGTCTCGCGGTCACGGATTTCGCCGACCATCACCACATCCGGATCCTGACGCAGGATCGCTCGCAACCCCCGGGCAAAAGTCATGTCCACTTTGGGGTTGACCGGCATCTGCCCCACGCCCGGCAGGTGGTATTCGATGGGATCTTCGACCGTAAGGATATTGCGGGTCTGGTCATTCAGACTGTTGAGCGCGGCGTAGAGGCTGGTGGTCTTGCCTGAGCCGGTGGGCCCGGTCACCAGCAAAATGCCGTGCGGTTTGCCCAGCAGGTGGCGCAGGTTCCGGAGGATGTCCTCCGGCATGCCCAGACGCGACAACTCAAGGCGCCCGGCCTGCTTGTCGAGCAAGCGCAGTACCACCCGTTCGCCGTGTGCCGAGGGTAGGGTCGAGACCCGCACATCGACTTCATGCCCGGCCAGGCGCAAGGCCATTCGACCATCCTGGGGCACACGCTTTTCAGCGATATCCAGGCGCGCCATGACCTTGATGCGCGATACCAGCAGCGTTGCCAATTCACGTCGGGGCCGGAGCATTTCGCGCAACTGCCCGTCGACCCGCATGCGCACCGACAGGTACTGCTCGAACGTTTCCAGATGCACGTCCGAGGCGTGTTCGCGCATGGCCTCGCTGAGTAATGCATTGATCAAACGGATGATCGGCGCATCGCCCTGCTGCTCCAGCAAATCGGCGGTTTGCGGTACCTTGTCCACCAGGCTGAGCAAGTCCAGTTCTTCGTCCAGCCCTTGGGCGACCTGCTCGGCGGCGCTCTGGCCTTCGCGGTAGGCGGCGGCCAGGCGGGTCGCAAAAATATCAGGGGTGAGCACCTGCAGCGACAGCTCGCGAGCGCATGTCCGGCGAGCTTCCGCCAGGGCGGTGAGCGGCGTATCGGCCCGCACCGCAAGGCTCGCCTTGTCGCCTTCGCTCTCCAGCAGCACGCCGAAACGACGGGCAAAACCGAAGGGCAGTGGTGGGCAACCATCGCTCGAATGGGTCATGGCGTCTGCGGTGCCGGCTTGCGCAGGTCGAACACGGGCGCCTTGGAAACCGGTTCGAACAGCTGACGCGAATCTGACGGCAGCAGCAACGAGTTGTTATCCCGCGCCCCCGCCTGGCTCAAGTCGCGCAGTGCGTTGTAACGCTGCTGGCTGATACCGTTCAGGTCTTCCTTGCTGCGTACAATCGTGGGCCGCAAGAACACCATGAGATTGCTTTTACTCTGGGTGTCTCGGTTCCAGCGAAACAGAGCACCCAGGTAAGGAATATCCCGCAGTAACGGCACCCCGCTTTTTTGTGTTCTTACGCTGTCTCTGATCAGCCCGCCAATGACGATGATTTCGCCATCGTCGGCCAGGATGGTGCTCTTGAGTGCACGCTTGTTAGTGATCAGGTCCGAAGAATCGATGCCTGATACCGACGGCGCGATGTCCGACACTTCCTGCTCAACCTCCAGCCGCAGCGTCGAGCCTTCGTTGATGTAGGGCTTTATCTTCAGGCTGATTCCCACGTCCTCGCGGGTGACTGTGGTAAACGGATTATCCGCCCCATTACTGTTTGTGGCGTAGGAGCCGGTCTTGAACGGGACGGTCTGGCCGACGATGATGTGCGCTTCCTGATTATCCAGCGTCAACAGGCTGGGCGTAGAAAGCAGGTTGCTGTGGGTATTGCTGGCCAGGGCCGAAATCAATGTGCCAAAGCGATCACTGCCCAGGCGTAACAGCGCGCCTTCGGGTGCGGATTTCTTCTCGTCGAAATCCAGGCCGCCGACAATCGGGATATCGGTGCCGGGGAAGTTGATGAAGCCTTTCGCGTCGCCGGTACTGAAGCCCCATTGCACGCCAACCGCTTCAGCGATGTCCCCGGAAATCTCGACGATGGCGGCATGGATCAGCACCTGCGCGCGCGGCTGGTCCAACTGACGCACGATGCTTTCAATGGTCCTGACCTGCTCCGACTCGGCGATCAGCACCAGCGCATTCTGGCTTTCGTCAGCCTTGATCATGAAGGCAGTCCCGGTTGGTGCGTCCTTATTGCTGCCAAGGGTTGGGGCCGTTTTTCGGCCCTGCCCCATGCTTTCCAGAATCTCGGCCAATTGCTTGGCGTCGCTGTGACGCAGGCGGATCACCCGAGCGTTGTCCGGAGCCGCCGTGGCAGGAACATCGAGACCGCGCGCCAGTTCGGCCAAGCGTTGGCGAACGGCTGACGGGCCAATCAGGATCAGCCGATTGGTTCTGCTGTCGGCCAATACCTGGACCGCGTTCTCGGCAGTGCGCTTGCCCAGGGAGGCTTCCATGACGGAGGCCACGTCACTGGCCTGGGCGTGACGTAACTGCACTACGGCGTGCATATTGTTTTGTCCAGAGTCCAGCTGGCGGATGACTTGGACGATGCGTTGCGCATTGGCTGCCGTTTCCGTGACCACCACTGCATTGGCCGACACGGACGGCCCGACATAGCCGTTGACCGAGACCAAAGGCCGGACCAGCCCGGCGATATCGGCGGCACTGCCATTGTTCAGCTCGATCACTCGAGTGACAAATTGCGAGGGCGTAGCGTTCTTTGCAGCGCTGCTGCCAGCGCGAGTCCTGGCTTCTGTCACTGGCGTGATCAGGATGCGGTCACCTTGGTCGATCACCGTGAAGTTGTGGGCGTCGAGCACCCCGTAGAACAAGCGGCGCACGCCTTCGCGATCAAGGGCTTGCCGAGACACAACGGTGATGCGTCCGGAGACCCTGGGATCGAGCACCACGGTGGTCCCCAGAATGCCGGAGATTTCTTCAACGATGTCGCGCAACTCAGCGTTGTTCATCGCCAGCTGCCACTTTTCCTCAGCTGCCTGCAACGCGCCCGGCAAAGCCAGACTCGCCAACACGACAAGGAAACGCATCGAGCGCAAGGCCTGCGCGCCAATGAAACTGTTCATTATGTTGATTACTCTGACGGCCCGGAAACCGGGCGTAGAAAACGCGTGGAAACAGCGGGAGCCTGTGTGTCGCCGGGTGACTCGAGCTTTCGCAGGAACCGCGCAACGGACGGTCGCAGCGTTAGTCGCTCTTCGCGCCCCTTGTTCCACAGCACCACTTGATTGGCCTCGACGCGACGCAGCACGCTGCCACCGGGCAAACGTTCGCCCACCTGATACACACGTGAACCTTGATCATCGGCGAGCAACGCTCTGGACACGCCGCCGCTCAAGACAAAACTGGCCTGCAAGGTCAGCGGTTCGGCACTGGCGAGCAATGAGGCTCCTTGGGTCAGGCCGAGCACCGACGCCACCGCACCAGCATCCAGCGGTACATGGGCGGGACCAGGGATTGGCGCCGCCATGGGTAGCGGCGGCGCGGCAAGGCGCTCCCGAAAGTGCCACTCCTGCCAGATCAGCAGCGCTGCATAACCCAACGGCATGACTACCAGGCCGAAACGGCTCAGCACCCGCCACGAATTCTTCATGAGTAGTTCACTCGAGCCGTTCGATAACCTGAATCCGTCATTTGCAACTCGAAAAAAAGAGAACCTCCAGGCGACCTTCACAGATCACCTGGAGTACTGCGCGATAGACTTAGAGTTTGTCCCAGGCCATGTGCCAATGCGCACCGATGCCAGGTTCAAAACCATTGGCAGTCGGGCTGTATTGCTTGCAATAACCGGACTCAGGGAATGGCTTGCACTCAAAGACTTCGTTGGTCTTCGGCTGCAGTACCTTGGTACCGGCGGTGTACTCGCCAAGGCCTTGCGGGAACACAAAGTCGTAATCGGCGCCCGCGCCTTCGCCGGTCAACTGGGTTACCTGGGTGTCCTGGCGGGTGGTCCGGCCATCCAGGGTGGTGCCGACCAGGGTCAGGGTGTGCTTGCCAGGATTGCTGCGAACATCCATCGCCAACCAGGTCGGGCCGCTGCCCACTTGTGTGGAAGTGGAGCCGACCGGCTTGTTGCTCTCATCGAACAGCGTCGCTTCGACGTTCATCTTGCGATTGGACAGGATGCTGAACTCGATCTTGGCCAAGCCTTTGTCCAATACGTACTCAGCTTGCTGGGAAGCTACCGACAGACGAGCCGCGGCATCTTCCTGCATGTTCAGTTGCACTTCGTAGCGTGTCACGCCGCTGTCTTTTTGCGCGTACACGCTGTTGTTGCCCTTGACCGGCTCGATCTTGCCGTTTTCATCTCGAACGCCCGCACGCACAAGTGTGTGCGCTTCATTGATGGCTTCTGCCAACTTGAACGACCAGTTGTTTGGCGAGCCTTCCTCGGCACTATTGATGGGGATCTCTATGCTGTATTCCGGGCTCTCGCCATTGGCGGAGAATGCACGGGCCCTGACCTTGTCACCGACCAGCAACGAAGTCGATGGGGCGATGCTGCCTACGGAAGACCAACCACCCGGAAGCTCCGGCTCTGCAAGGATGTTTACATCCCCCACGTTATAAAACGCTGCATCGGTATCACCGACCGTCCAGATCGCCAGGATGACATGCTGCCCGGATTTGTCCGCGGGGATGTTGCAGTTGTGTTTGGCTCCCGACTCCGGTTTCTGGTTGCCGCCGTCAATGGTGCAGAACGGCGCACTTTCAAAGGTGGCACGCTTGAGTGCTTCGTTCGGGTTCCAGCCGTTTCGGGTGATGAAATACTCATGTTTTGTGGCTGGATGCACAGCGGTGTAGCGCCACTGGAAATCGATGTTGCGTTCCTTGATTTCCGTCATATGCCAACGGGTGGCTGATTGCGCGTCCAGCGCGGAAAACAGCGAGTGACCGCCACTCGGGATCTTGCCATCCACCGGCCCTTGCAGAGGCGCGCCGCCCACTCCCGCTGGAAAACCCTTGAAGGTTTCACCAACGCTTTGCGGTTCGTATTGGGCGCCACCGCACTGGGTGTTCAAGCCTTTCTGGCAGGCTAATGCGCGCGAGGGTGGCACTTCCAGATAGCCATGCGCGGAAACACTTTGAGAGGCGAACATTGCCGATAACAGGATCATTGAAGAAGTGCAGGCGGCCAGCGCACTTCCCTTGTAGTAAGCATTTTTCATCCAATAAATTCCAGACTGCTTATCGAAATAAGGCGTGCATTGCAGACGCCTTTAATTGCAATTCTGCTCACCACGGGGGAGCACGAACCGTTCAATCTACTTGGATGAAAGAACTTTATATGTAGGGAAAATCTCTACTTCCTGCAGGATTAATCCGCTTAGACGTTATCTGATACAGAATGAGAAAAAACCTTACAGAGAAAATATTTAAACTAGTTACGAAACTAAAAGTATAAAAAAACCCGTCCTGCGCTAGGCCGGACGGGTTTTAAACAACTTAAACGCAGTTATTCGTGATACTGCGCCGACATCTCATGCACGGCGCGCAAGAACGCACCCGCATGTTCCGGATCGACTTCCGGAGTAATGCCATGGCCGAGGTTGAACACGTGGCCGCTGCCTTTGCCGTAGCTGGCCAGGATACGCCCGACCTCAGCGCGAATGGCTTCAGGCTTGGCGTAGAGCACGGTCGGGTCCATGTTGCCTTGCAGGGCAACTTTGCTGCCGACACGCTCACGGGCGCTGCCGAGGTCGCACGTCCAGTCCAGGCCCAGCGCGTCGGCGCCAGCGTCGGCAATGCTTTCCAGCCACAGGCCGCCGTTCTTGGTGAACAGGATGACCGGAACCTTGCGGCCTTCGTGCTCGCGGATCAGGCCGCTGACGATTTTGCGCATATAAGCCAGGGAGAATTCCTGGTACGCCGCCGCCGAGAGGCTGCCGCCCCAGCTGTCGAAGATCTGTACCGCTTGCGCGCCGGCCAGGATCTGGCCGTTGAGGTAGCTGGTGACCGTCTGCGCGAGCTTGTCCAGAAGCAGGTGCAAGGCTTGCGGGTTGTCGTAGAGCATGGTTTTGGTCTTGCGGTAGTCTTTCGACGACCCGCCTTCGACCATGTAGGTAGCCAGTGTCCATGGGCTGCCGGCGAAGCCGATCAGCGGCACGCGGCCGTTCAGTTCACGGCGAATGGTGCTGACCGCGTCCATCACATAACCCAGGTCTTTCTGCGGATCAGGAATCGGCAGGGCTTCGATGTCGGCCAGGGTGCTGACGACTTTCCTGAAGCGCGGGCCTTCGCCCGTTTCGAAATACAGGCCCTGGCCCATGGCATCGGGAATGGTCAGGATGTCGGAGAAGAGGATCGCCGCGTCCAGTTGCGGATAGCGGTCGAGCGGCTGCAGTGTGACTTCGCAAGCGAACGCCGGGTTCATGCACAGGCTCATGAAATCGCCGGCCTTGGCACGGCTGGCGCGGTATTCAGGCAGGTAGCGACCGGCCTGACGCATCATCCACACGGGAGTGACGTCTACGGGTTGCTTGAGCAGGGCGCGCAGGAAACGGTCGTTCTTCAGGGCAGTCATGTCGGCATCCGGAAAAAAAGTGCGGGCATTTTCTCAGAGCCGGACGCAAAAGGCACGAATGCACGTCAGCCTTTTGTCTATCGGGTCAATTTGTCGCGCTGAAACGCGACATTCGTATCACCACCAAACGACTGTGGGAGCGAGCCTGCTCGCGAAGGGGCCTGTAACATCCAACATTGATGTTGACTGACAGACCGCTTTCGCGAGCAGGCTCGCTCCCACAGGGGTATTGCTTTTGGCTCTAGAGCGGGCTTAGACGCCCAGGTAATCCAGGATCCCTTCGGCTGCATTACGGCCTTCGAAGATCGCCGTCACCACCAGGTCAGAGCCGCGAACCATATCGCCACCGGCGAAGATTTTCGGGTTGCTGGTCTGGTGCTTGTACTGACCCTGTTCCGGAGCTACTACACGGCCCTGGCTATCGGTCTGGATGCTGAACTGCTCGAACCACGGCGCAGGGCTCGGACGGAAACCGAAGGCGATGACCACGGCGTCGGCCGGGATGATCTCCTCGGAGCCCGGGATCGGCTCGGGGCTGCGACGGCCACGGGCGTCCGGCTCGCCGAGACGGGTCTCGACCACCTTCACGCCTTCGACCCTGTCTTCACCGACAATCGCGATCGGCTGGCGGTTGTAGAGGAATTTCACGCCTTCTTCCTTGGCGTTCTTCACCTCTTTGCGCGAGCCCGGCATGTTCGCTTCGTCACGACGATAGGCACAGGTCACCGACTTGGCGCCCTGGCGGATCGAAGTACGGTTGCAGTCCATCGCGGTGTCGCCACCGCCCAGTACCACGACCTTCTTGCCTTTCATGTCGACGAAATCTTCCGGCGACTTTTCGAAGCCCAGGTTGCGGTTGACGTTGGCAATCAGGAAGTCCAGGGCGTCGTACACGCCCGGCAGGTCTTCACCGGCAAAGCCGCCCTTCATGTAGGTGTAGGTGCCCATGCCCATGAATACGGCATCGTATTCTTCGAGCAGTTGCTCCATGGTCACGTCCTTGCCCACCTCGGTGTTGAGGCGGAACTGGATGCCCATGCCGGTGAAGACTTCGCGGCGATTGCTCAGCACGGTCTTTTCCAGCTTGAACTCGGGGATGCCGAAGGTCAGCAGGCCGCCGATTTCCGGGTTCTTGTCGAACACCACCGGCGTCACGCCACCGCGTACCAGCACGTCGGCACAGCCCAGGCCCGCCGGGCCCGCGCCGATGATCGCGACACGCTTGCCAGTCGGCTTGACCTTGGACATATCCGGGCGCCAGCCCATGGCGAACGCCGTGTCGGTGATGTACTTCTCCACCGAACCGATGGTGACCGCGCCGAAACCGTCGTTCAGGGTGCAGGCACCCTCGCACAGACGGTCTTGCGGGCACACGCGGCCGCAGACTTCCGGCAGGGTGTTGGTCTGGTGGGACAGCTCGGCGGCCTGGAGGATATTGCCCTCGGCCACCAGTTTCAGCCAGTTGGGAATGAAGTTGTGCACCGGGCACTTCCATTCACAATACGGGTTACCGCAACCCAGGCAGCGGTGGGCCTGGTCGGCCGACTGCTGGGGTTTGAACGGTTCGTAGATTTCCACGAACTCTTTCTTGCGTTGACGCAACAGTTTCTTCTTCGGATCCTTGCGCCCGACCTCGATGAACTGGAAGTCATTATTCAGACGTTCAGCCATTTTAAAACCTCATCAAACTCTTCAGGCGCATATCACTGCGGGTTGGCACGGGTGCTGGAAAGCAACGATTTCAGGGAGGCAGCCTTGGGCTTGACCAACCAGAAACGACGCACGTAATCATCGAGGTTCTCGGCGAGTTCACGACCCCACTCGCTGTCGGTTTCCTCAACGTACTCGTTCAGCACGCGTTGCAAATGGCTACGGTAGGCTTCCATCGCCTCGCCGCTGATCCGCTGGATTTCCACCAGTTCGTGGTTGACCCGGTCAACGAAGGTGTTGTCCTGGTCGAGCACGTAGGCGAAACCGCCGGTCATGCCAGAGCCGAAGTTATAACCGGTCTTGCCCAGGACGCAGACGAAACCACCGGTCATGTACTCGCAGCAGTGATCGCCAGTGCCTTCCACGACGGTGTGGGCACCGGAGTTACGCACGGCGAAACGCTCGCCCGCGGTACCGGCGGCGAACAACTTGCCGCCCGTGGCGCCGTACAGGCAGGTGTTGCCGATGATGGCACTGTCCTGGGTCTTGTAGATGCTGCCCTTTGGCGGAACGATCACCAGCTTGCCGCCGGTCATGCCCTTGCCGACGTAGTCGTTGGCGTCACCTTCCAGGTACATGTTCAGGCCGCCGGCGTTCCATACACCGAAGCTCTGGCCGGCCGTGCCCTTGAAGCGGAAGGTGATAGGCGCATTGGCCATGCCCTGGTTGCCGTGCTTACGGGCGATGTCGCCGGAGATCCGCGCGCCGATGGAACGGTCGCAGTTGCAGATATCCAGTTCGAACTCCGCGCCGCTCTTGTCGTTGATCGCCGAGGTGGCCATTTCGACCATTTTCTCGGCCAGCAGGCCTTTGTCGAACGGCGGGTTACGCTCCACACCGCAGAACTGTGGCTTGTCCGCCGGCACGTGGTCGCTGCCCAGCAACGGGGTCAGGTCGAGGTGATGCTGCTTGGCGGTCTGGCCTTCGAGGACTTCCAGCAGATCGGTACGACCGATCAGCTCTTCGAGGGAGCGCACGCCCAGCTTGGCCAGCCACTCACGGGTTTCTTCGGCGACGTAGGTGAAGAAATTCACCACCATGTCGACGGTACCGATGTAGTGATCCTTGCGCAGCTTCTCGTTCTGGGTCGCGACGCCGGTGGCGCAGTTGTTCAGGTGGCAGATGCGCAGGTATTTGCAGCCCAGGGCGATCATTGGTGCGGTGCCGAAGCCGAAACTTTCAGCGCCGAGGATGGCTGCCTTGATCACGTCGAGGCCGGTCTTCAGGCCGCCGTCGGTCTGCACCCGGACTTTGCCGCGCAGGTCGTTGCCGCGCAGGGTCTGGTGAGTTTCGGCCAGGCCGAGTTCCCACGGAGCGCCCGCGTATTTGATCGAGGTCAGTGGCGATGCGCCGGTGCCGCCGTCGTAGCCGGAGATGGTGATCAAGTCCGCGTAGGCCTTGGCCACACCGGCAGCGATGGTGCCGACGCCCGCTTCCGCTACCAGCTTCACCGAGACAAGCGCCTTCGGGTTGACCTGCTTGAGGTCGAAAATCAGCTGCGACAAGTCTTCGATCGAATAGATGTCGTGGTGCGGCGGTGGCGAAATCAGGGTCACGCCCGGCACTGCATAACGCAGCTTGGCGATCAGGCCGTTGACCTTGCCGCCTGGCAGTTGACCACCTTCGCCAGGCTTGGCGCCTTGGGCAACCTTGATCTGCAGCACTTCAGCGTTGACCAGGTACTCCGGGGTCACACCGAAACGGCCGGTCGCAACCTGCTTGATTTTCGAGCTCTTGATGGTGCCGTAGCGCGCCGGGTCTTCACCACCTTCACCGGAGTTGGAACGCGCACCGAGGCGGTTCATGGCTTCGGCCAGGGCTTCGTGAGCCTCAGGCGACAGGGCGCCCAGCGAGATACCGGCGGAGTCGAAGCGCTTGAGCACCGATTCCAGCGGTTCGATTTCGCTCATGTCCAGCGGGGTATCGAGGGTCTTGACCTTGAGCAGGTCACGGATCATCGACACCGGGCGGTTATCCACCAGCGAGGTGTATTCCTTGAACTTGCTGTAGTCGCCCTGCTGCACGGCGGCTTGCAGGGTGTTGACCACGTCCGGGTTGTACGCGTGATATTCGCCACCGTGGACGAACTTCAGCAGGCCGCCTTGCTGGATCGGCTTGCGCGGGCTCCAGGCTTCGGTGGCCAAGGCTTTCTGCTCGGCTTCGATGTCGACGAAACGCGCGCCCTTGATGCGGCTCGGCACGCCCTTGAAGCTCAGGTTGCAGACTTCCTCGGACAGGCCGATGGCTTCGAACAACTGTGCGCCACGGTACGAAGTGATGGTCGAGATGCCCATCTTCGAGAGGATCTTGAGCAGGCCCTTGGTGATGCCTTTACGGTAATTCTTGAACACCTCGTAGAGGTCGCCCAGCACTTCACCGGTACGGATCAGGTCGCCCAGCACTTCGTAGGCCAGGAACGGATAAACGGCAGAGGCACCGAAACCGATCAACACGGCGAAGTGATGCGGATCGCGAGCAGTCGCGGTTTCCACCAGGATGTTGGAGTCGCAACGCAGGCCCTTCTCGGTCAGGCGGTGGTGTACCGCGCCGGTGGCCAGGGAGGCGTGGATCGGCAACTTGCCCGGGGCAATGTGACGGTCACTCAGGACGATCTGCGTACGACCGGCGCGCACGGCTTCTTCAGCCTGATCGGCGACGTTGCGGATGGCTGCTTCGAGGCCGACGCTTTCGTCGTAGTTGAGGTCGATGATCTGGCGTTCGAAGCCTGGACGATCGAGGTTCATCAGCGAGCGCCACTTGGCCGGGGAAATGACCGGCGAGCTGAGGATCACGCGCGACGCGTGTTCCGGCGACTCCTGGAAGATGTTGCGCTCGGCACCGAGGCAGATCTCCAGCGACATGACGATGGCTTCACGCAGCGGGTCGATCGGCGGGTTGGTCACCTGCGCGAACTGCTGGCGGAAATAGTCGTAAGGCGTACGCACGCGCTGGGACAGCACGGCCATCGGCGTATCGTCGCCCATCGAGCCCACGGCTTCGTAGCCTTGCTCGCCAAGCGGGCGCAGCACCTGGTCGCGCTCTTCGAACGTGACCTGGTACATCTTCATGTATTGCTTGAGCTGATCGACGTCGTAGAACGCCGAACCGTGGTCGTTGTCTTCCATGGTCGCCTGGATGCGCAGGGCATTCTTGCGCAGCCATTGCTTGTACGGATGACGTGACTTGAGACGGTTGTCGATGGCATCGGTGTCGAGGATCTGACCGGTCTCGGTGTCCACGGCAAAGATCTGGCCAGGCCCCACTCGGCCCTTGGCGATCACGTCTTCAGGCTGGTAGTTCCAGACACCGATTTCCGAAGCCAGGGTGATGAAACCGTTCTTGGTGGTGACCCAACGCGCCGGACGCAGGCCGTTACGGTCGAGCAGGCACACCGCGTAGCGACCGTCGGTCATAACCACACCGGCCGGGCCATCCCACGGTTCCATGTGCATCGAGTTGTACTCGTAGAACGCACGCAGGTCCGGGTCCATGGTCTCGACGTTCTGCCACGCAGGCGGAATGATCATCCGCACGCCGCGGAACAGATCGATACCACCGGTGACCATCAGCTCGAGCATGTTGTCCATGCTCGATGAGTCGGAACCGACACGGTTGACCAGCGGGCCGAGTTCTTCCAGATCCATCAGATCGTTGGCGAACTTGGTGCGACGGGCCACGGCCCAGTTGCGGTTGCCGGTGATGGTGTTGATCTCGCCGTTGTGCGCCAGGAAGCGGAACGGTTGGGCCAGCGGCCATTTCGGCAGGGTGTTGGTGGAGAAGCGCTGGTGGAACACGCAAATCGAGGTTTGCAGGCGCTCATCGCTCAGGTCTGGATAGAAGGCGGTCAGGTCCGCCGGCATCATCAGGCCTTTATAGATAATGGTCTTGTGCGAAAAGCTGCAGACGTAGTGGTCGGTATCGGCGGCGTTGGCCACCGATGAACGACGACGGGAGGTGAACAGCTTGACGGCCATGTCCTGGTCGCTCAGGCCTTCGCCACCGATGAACACCTGCTCGATCTGTGGCAGGCGCTCAAGGGCCAGGCGGCCGAGGACGCTGGTATCGATCGGCACTTTGCGCCAGCCGACCAACTGCAGGCCGGCAGCCAGGATCTCGCGGTTCATGTTCTCGCGAGCGGCTTCAGCCTTGACCGGGTCCTGGTTGAAGAAAACCATGCCCACAGCGTATTGCTTGGGCAGTTCGACGCCGAAGGTTTCCTGGGCGATCGCTCGCAGGAACACGTCCGGCTTTTGAATCAGCAGACCGCAACCGTCACCGGTCTTGCCGTCAGCATTAATCCCACCGCGGTGGGTCATGCAGGTCAGGGCCTCGATGGCCGTTTGCAAAAGGGTATGACTGGGCTCGCCCTGCATATGGGCAATCAGGCCGAAACCGCAGTTATCCTTGAATTCATCTGGTTGGTACAGACCTGCTTTCATAGACACTTTCTCACCAGGCTGCCCCTTATCGAGGCAAATTTCTTTTCAATTCAACCACTTACCATCCGCACCGAACGTACGCCAGCTTTGCGGGGGCAAAAGGGAGGTCATTGTACACACCGACACTTGGCCTCACAAATTTGGCGACGAAATGTCGCAAATCTATGTCGCATTCGTGAAAGGTTTAAAGCGATCTGCTGTGCTAGTCAAAACTTTTTTTAATTTTGACCGCTACGACTCAAAGACTACTGTGACGCAGACACCACAAGGCACGCAGCCCGAAAGGTTGCGCGCACTTGTAGAAATTTTGAGGTGCTTGGAGAGGCGGCCTGGGTAAGGCCGCCGAATCTTCAGCGAGTTGTTGCCAGTTCCTGTTGGACGCTGGCGACAGTGCGAGGCCAAGGTTTACCAGCCTGGACCTTCGCTGGCAAGGCCTTGATGGCGGAAACGGCTGCATCACGATTGGCGAAGTTGCCGTAGGTGATCACGTAGAGCGGTTTGCCGTTGAGGACTTTCTTGAAATAACGGTACTCGCCGCCTTGCTCCTTGACGAAGTTTTGTGCGGCGGTTTCCGAGCTGGTGCCGAGGATCTGCACCACGTAATTACCCGGTGCCTGACCGGCGTACCAGGTGCCACCGGCAGCCTTGGCGACGGTCGCTGGCTTCTCGGCCGGCTTGGCAGCAGCGGCGGCTGGCTTGGCTGGCGCCGGAGCTGGAGCCGGCTTGGCAACCGGAGCAGGCGCTGGCTTGGCGGTAGCGACCTGGGTCGGTGCAGGCGTCGGCTTGGCGGTTGGCGTTGGCGTTGGCGCAGGACCAGCCGGAACGCCCGCTGGCGGTGCGATCGTAGTCACGGTCGGTGGCGTTGCGCTGGAACCCTCGACCGGCACGCCGTCATCGCCCTCGGTAATGCCACCCGCTGCTTCGGCCAATGGAGCACGCATGACCGGTTGCGAATTGCCGACCAACGGCAATGGCGTAGGCTGCGTGTTGCCGGCGAATTCGACGGCCGGAGCACCGCCCGCCGAGCCCTGGCCAAGCGGCAGTTGCGCCTGTTCGTTGGCAGGCGCACCGGTGGTCGGTGTCTTGCTGCGACCAGGCATCAACCAGGCGGCGGCTACCGCGACCACAACGACGGCGGAAATCGCCAATACGTGTTTCTTCGGCATATTGAACCCCATACTTGGACGCTTCACCGCTGAGCGGCTGGCAATCATGGCTTCGATCATCGCATCGCGGGCAGCCTGGTTGATGTTGCCAGGCCAACCCTCGGAGCTTTCGTGAATATCAGAGATCTGATTTACAGTGAAAAGTTCGATACCCCGGCCGGCGCCTTCAAGCCGCTGCTCCAGGTATTCACGCGTTTCCTCTTCGGTGTAAGGCTGCAGCTCGATGACGTGGAAGCGTTCTTCCTCGAGTTGCAAAGCCTCAAGCTGAGCGATCATCGAGGACTCGCCGAACAGGAACACATGCGGACGGCCTTCCGGCGCACCCGCGCCCAAGGCCATCAAGGCTTCAAGCGCGGACTCGTCGAGCTGCTCGGCATCATCGACCAGCAGATAGACTTCCTGCCCAGTCAGAGCAAGCTGCACCACCTGTTTCAGAATTGCCCCGATCTCAGCCTGGGCAACGTCCAGTGCCTGGGCAACCTGGCGCAACACGCCAGCCGAATCACCCGCACCACGGGCGGAAACCACCACGCTTTGCACGGTCTGCTTGTTGGTACTGGCCACCAGGGCCTGGCGCAGCAGGGTCTTGCCACTGCCATGCGGACCTGTGACCACCAACAGCAACTGGCTGTAACGCGCCAGATGGTGCAACTGCCCCAGCACCGGCTTGCGCTGGGCAGGGAAAAACTTGAAGCCAGGGACCCGTGGAGCAAAAGGGTCATGACTCAACTGGTAGTGGCCGAGGAAAGCCTCGTCGGCATGCAAACTAGTCATCGCGTTCTTATTAACCTTTAAGCTGAGCCAGGGCGCGGTAATCCGCTCCCAGCGTGGCCTGTAGAACCTCTTTCGGATAATCGTCGGTCACTACCGCTTCGCCCATGTGGCGCAGCAGCACCAGGCGCAAACGACCGTCGATCACTTTCTTGTCAATTGCCATGTGTTCGAGAAAATCGGCCGGGGTCATCTCTTCAGGCGGAATAACCGGCAGGCCGGCACGCTGGAACAGGCGAATGCCGCGGTCGCGCTCCTGTTCGCTGATCCAGCCCAGGCGCGCGGACATCTCCAAAGCCATGACAGTGCCAGCAGCCACCGCTTCACCATGTAGCCAGACACCATAGCCCATGTGGGTCTCGATGGCGTGACCGAAGGTGTGCCCCAGGTTGAGCGTTGCCCGTACACCAGTTTCTTTCTCGTCGGCGCCGACCACGGCCGCCTTGGCCGCACAGGAGCGCTCGATGGCATAGGTGAGGGCTTGCTGATCCAGGTTGCGCAGGCGGTCGACGTTGTCTTCGAGCCAGGTCAGGAACGGCTCATCGCAGATCAACCCATACTTGATGACTTCGGCCAGGCCGGCGGACAGCTCGCGGGCCGGCAGCGTATTGAGGGAGGCGGTGTCGATAAGCACGACGTTCGGCTGATAGAAGGCGCCGACCATGTTCTTGCCCAGCGGATGATTGATACCGGTCTTGCCACCCACCGAAGAGTCAACCTGCGACAGCAGCGTGGTCGGAACCTGGATAAAATCGACACCGCGCTGGTAGCAGGCTGCCGCAAAGCCGGCCATGTCGCCAATCACGCCGCCACCCAGGGCGATCACCGTGGTGCGCCGATCGTGCCGCGCGGTCAGCAGACCGTCGAAAATCAGTTGCAGGGTTTCCCAGGTCTTGAAGGCCTCGCCGTCGGGCAACACCACGGAAATCACCGAGAACTGCGCAAGGCTGCGGGTCAGGCGTTCGAGATAGAGAGGCGCAACGGTTTCATTGGAAATGATCGCCACTTGCCGTCCGCGAATGTGCGGGGCCAGCAGCTCAGGCTGGTCCAACAAACCTTCGCCAATATGAATCGGGTAGCTGCGCTCGCCTAGATCGACCTTGAGTGTCTGCATGTGTCCCCACAGTGAAGATGGAATCAGGCAACCTGCCTTGGGTTAACGAATGTCTACGGCCACCGCGGGTGTGACGTCGCTCGATGGCCATTCGCCACAACCTCGAGCGGTCATGGCAGGAGGCCGAGGATAGCGCATTTCGTGCGACGCTTTAACGGGGCGGCAATTGCTGCAAACGCTCCAGGATATCGAGCACGACCATTCGCGGCGGTCGTTCATCCGTTTCCACCACCAGATCGGCGATTTCCCGATAAAGAGGGTCGCGAATGGCCAAAAGGTCCCTGAGGGTCTTGGCCGGATCGGCTGTACGCAACAATGGCCGATTGCGGTCGCGTGAAGTGCGGCCGACCTGCTGCTCGACGGAGGCATGCAGATAGACCACACGTCCGCCAGCGCGCAGCGCCCGACGATTGGCCTCGCGCATGACCGCGCCACCGCCTGTCGCCAGCACCACGCCGTCGTAATCGCACAGCTCGGCAATCATTGCCTGCTCGCGCTCACGAAAGCCCGGTTCGCCTTCCTTGTCGAAGATCCATGGGATATTGGCGCCCGTGCGTAATTCAATTTCCTTATCGGAATCTTTGAATGGCAAGCGCAGCTCTTTGGCCAGCAATCGGCCGATGGTGCTTTTTCCAGCCCCCATCGGTCCTACAAGTATCAAATTTCGCACAGAATCAACGACTCACAGCAATCGCCTGGTTATTCATGATACGCGGTGTGAGAAACACCAACAGCTCGGATTTTTTCTCCGAAACCACGTCACGCCGGAAAAGGCGGCCAAGATACGGCACATCGCCAAGAAATGGCACCTTATCTACAACCTTGCTTTGAGTATTTGAGAAAACACCACCAATGACGATGGTCTCGCCATCGTTGACCAGGACCTTGGCATTGACTTCGTTTTTCTTGATCGGCGGCACATCCTGGACCTTGTTCAGGTAATCCGGCTCATCCTTGGTGACCTTGACCTCCATGATGATCCGGTTGTCCGGCGTGATCTGCGGCGTCACCTCCAGCGATAGCGAAGCCTCTTTGAACGAGACCGAAGTAGCGCCGCTGGAGCTGGCTTCCTGGTAGGGAATCTCGGTGCCCTTGAGGATCTTTGCGGTTTCCTTGTCGGAAGTGACGACCTTGGGTTGCGAGACGATTTCGCCATTGCCGGTCTTTTCCATGGCCGTCAATTCAAGGTCCAGCAAGACGTTGTCGGTGATGAAGGCGATGCCGATGCCCGATGTGTTGTTGGCGACCCCCAGGTCGACGAACGGCGAGCTGGTGCTACCGCCGTCGCTGGTGCCGTTACCGACTCCCGAGGCATTCCAGTTGCCTTTGTTCTGTATTGAGCCTCCCCAACGCACGCCAAGGCTCTTGTCGTAGTCAACGTTGGCTTCAACGATACGCGCCTCGATCATCACCTGACGTACCGGAATATCCAGCTGCGCAACGATGCGCCGCAGTTCGTCGAGCCGGTCCTGGGTCTGGTAGGCAATGATGTTGTTGGTGCGTTCATCGACCGTGATCGATCCCCGTTCGTCGGCTTTCGCCTCGGCGTTGGTCACCGACTGGAACAGTTTGGCGATATCGGCCGCCTTGGCGTAATTGACCTGCAACAGTTCCCGACGTAGTGGTGCCAGGTCGGCAATCTGCTTTTGCGACTCCAGCTCCTGGCGTTCACGGGCGGCAATTTCGTCGGCCGGAGCGACGAGCAACACATTACCCAGCTTGCGCTTGTCCAGGCCCTTGGTTTTCAGTACCAGGTCCAGCGCCTGGTCCCAGGGTACGTTTTGCAGGCGCAGGGTAATTCCCCCCTGGACCGTGTCACTGGCGACGAGATTGAGGTTGGTGAAATCGGCGATCAGTTGCAGTACCGAGCGCACGTCGATGTCCTGGAAATTCAGCGAAAGCTTTTCACCGCTGTAGGCATTGCGATCGGCGTTGCGCTTTTGCAGGTCGTCGACCGTCATCGGACGAATGCTGACAGTCAGCTTGTTGTCGGTCTGGTAGGTCGAATAGTCAAAGGCACCGTTGGGTTCTATGGTGATGGTCGCCTTGTCCCCCGTGGCACTGGCATTGACGAATTGCACCGGTGTGGCGAAATCCTTCACATCCAGGCGCACACGCAACGGCTCGGGCAATCGGGTCTTGTTGAAGCCGAGAACGATCTTGCCTTCGCGCTCCTGGATATCGGGTGCAATGGACGGATCCGACAAGTCGATCACGACATTGCCTTCGCCCTCGGTACCCCGCTGGAAATCCACCGCACGAATCGCTTTGCCTGTCGGTGCAACCGCGCGCGCCGGAACCGGGACCGGTACAGCAGCAGCGGCCGCTCTTGGCGCACGGCTTTTACCTCCCTGCCCGACGACCACAAACAGGTTATTGCCTTCGACCCGCATGTCGTAGGGGCTCAACTGGGTCAGGTTGATGATCAGCCGCGCACGATCCTTGGCCTCCACCACGGTCGCGCTGCGGGCATTGCCACTGCCCAGGTCGCGAGTTTTGCTCGCCAGCTGACTGACGACACCGGGCAAATCCAGGGCAATCCGGGCAGGAGAGTCCGTTGTATAACCACGGGGCGTCGGAGGCGGTTGGTCGAACACCAGCTTCAACTCGACGCGATCTCCCGGCAATGCGGCGACATCCAGCGCCTTGAGGTTGGCCGCTTGTACCATCGGTGACAGCAACGCTATCCATAGCGATACTCCGAGGGTGGAGAAAATCCTGTTCATTGTACGAGTTCCACTATGAGTGCTCTTTCAAAGGAAGGATCCGCGGCCGCTCCAGCCAGGCACCTTCGCCGTCAGGAACGATTTCTACCACTTCGACTTGCGAGCCACTGATGGCGACAATCCGGCCGTCGTTACGCCCCAGGTAATCACCGACTTTCAGCCGATGCACCCCACCAGCGCCGCGCAGCAGTGCAAAGGAGCCTGCCGCATTGGAAATCGTGCCGACCATTTCAAACTGCTCGATATTGAAACCCTCGAGGTACTGCTTGACCCGGCTGGGGTCAGGCTTGACGTTGCGCGCACCTTGTTGGTGTGCCAGATCGACCTTGACCTGCCGTGAAAACGGGCTACGCAAGTTGGCGGCGTTGTAGGTGAACGTCGGGTAAGACCGAAATGTCGGCGTTGGTTCAATTTTGCCCGGCGCCCGAAGGCGCATTTCGTTCATGTAGGCGTCCAGGTCGCTGAAATCATCGCCGCCGTCACAGCCAGCCAATAAGGCGACCAAAACCACTATCGAACAACCACGTAGCGGGCTCATCAATTCAGTCCCTTGTCGTTGTAGCGGTAAGTCCTGGCCAGGATGCTCATGCGCAATTTCGGTCCGTCGTCTGGATTGACCGGCGCGAGGTCGAAATCATGCAGGGTGACGATACGCGGCAACCCGGCCACGCCACTGACAAAAGTGGCCAGGTCGTGATAGGCACCGGTGACCGTGATCTTGATCGGCAGTTCGATGTAGAACGGCTGGGTGACCTCCGGCAACAGCTTGATCTCTTCGAACTCCAGGCCGCTGCCCAGCCCTGTTCGAGTGATATCTTCCAGCAGGCCTGGGACTTCAGTGTCGCTGGGGAGTTGCCGTAGCAGAACACCGAAGGCATTCTCCATCTCCTTCATCTGCTGGGAGTAAAGTTCCAGATTCGCCGCCATTTGGGATTTGCTGGCAAATTGCTCCTTGAGGGTCGACTCCTCCTCTCGCTTGAGCTCAAGCTGGTTTTCAAGCTCGCTCGTGGAAAAGTTGTAGCCGATCGACAGCACCAGGACCGCGACCACAATGCCCATCAGGACTTTAATCGCGGGTGGCCAGGCCCCCATGTTGTGAGTATCCAGATCGTTGATATCGATCCTGCGCAACCCGTCGAGCCATTCGGACGGACTCATTCGCCATCCTCCACGGCCGCGGTCCGGGTTTGACGAACGGTCAACTGAAAAACATTGGCCTGGTCCAGTTGGCCCGAGGTCGTCGCCTTGACTTCAGTCAGGCTGGGCGCATCGAACCAGTCGGACGCCTCCAGGTTTCGCATCAGGTCTGAAACACGGTTGTTCGATTGCGCCGCCCCAGTGATGGACAAGGTCTTGCCCGTCATTTTGACTTCGGTGAAATACACCCCATCGGGCAAGGTCCGCGCCAGTTGATCAAATATTCGCCCGCTGATCGGGCGATTACCTTGCAAGTCCTGGATGATGCTCATGCGCTCGACCAATTGTTGGCGACGAGCCTTGAGATCGCTGATCTGCTTGATCCGCTCGTCGACCATGGCGATCTGTCTGCCGATGTAGTCGTTACGTGCAATCTGCCGCTCGATAGCTCCGCCGATGACCTGGTTGAGCACGAGCAAGGCGCCTGCCGAACCCAGCACTACAGCTGCCAGCACCACGAGGAAGCGCTTGCGCCGCTCTTCCCGTCGCTCTTCGCGCCAGGGTAATAGATTGATCCGCGCCATCAGTCGAAACTCCTGAGGGCCAACCCGCAGGCAATCATCAGCGCCGGCGCATCGCTGGCCAGGGCCACGGCATTGACCTTGCTGCCCAACGTCATGTCGCAAAACGGGTTGGCCACCAGCGTTGGCGTTCCCAATTGCTGCTCGATCAACCGCTCCAGACCGGGGATTGACGCAGTACCGCCGGCCAGCAGAATCTGGTCGACCGCGCTGTACTGGCCCGAAGCGAAGAAGAACTGCAATGAGCGCGATACTTGCTGTACCAGCGCTTCGCGAAACGGCTGCAGCACTTCGCCGACATAATCATCCGGCAAGCCGCCTTGTCTCTTCGCCAAGCCGGCCTGCTCAACGGTCAGGCCATATCGGCGCTGAATTGCCTCGGTGAGCTGACGGCCGCCGAACAATTGCTCTCGGGTATAGATAATCCGCCCCTCAAGCAGCACGCTCAGGGTGGTCATGGTTGCTCCGACATCGACTACTGCCACCAAGCGCCCTTGAGCGCCTCCCTGCTGGATCTTGAGCAAACCGAACGAACGCTCCAGGGCATAGGCCTCCACGTCGACCACGCGCGCAGTCAAGCCCGCCAGGGCCAGTGCGGCCTCACGGACCTCGACATTTTCCTTGCGACAGGCGGCAAGTAACACGTTGACCCGCTCAGGATTGCGCGTGGAAGCGCCCTGGACTTCGAAATCGATGGCGACATCGTCCAGCGGATAAGGGATGTACTGGTCGGCCTCGATCTTCAACTGGTCTTCCATCTCGTCATCGGTAAGGCCGGCATCCATTTCAATGGTCTTGGTGATCACTGCAGAACCGGCCACGGCCACCGCTACGTACTTGAGGTCGGTCCTGGCCTTGACCAGCACGCGCGCCAGCGCCTGGCCCACCCCATCGAGCTCGGCGATATTTTTCTCGATGACCGCCTTGGCGGGCAACGGCTCGACTGCGTAGGCTTCGACCCGATAGCCATTGCCCTGGCGGCTCAGTTCCAGCAACTTCACCGAAGTGGAGCTGATATCGATTCCCAGGAGCGACCTGGCTTTTTTATTGAAGAGTCTTAGCACTACCAATTCCCTATGACTTTCCGTGAGTTACGGACTCCATAACGGGTGTTGCGTTCAATCCACCCGTCTTGACAGCTAGCGCAAATAACGCCTTGGACGGAAAAATGCTTATAATGCCCAGCGTTTTTTTCCGGTTTTTCTCAAGCGCGGGTCGTTCTCCTTTAGCCTGAACCCTGATGCCAAATTCATTTTTTGCCCTGGATGTCCAAAAGCCTTGATTCGTCTGCTGAAATTTTTCGGTTGGTCCATCGTCGCCGTATTCTGCGGACTGCTTCTGGGTCTGAGTGGGGCGTTTCTTTACCTTAGTCCTGGATTGCCCTCCGTTGAGGCACTGAGAAGCATCCAGTTGCAGATTCCCCTGCGGGTCTACAGCAGCGACAACAAGTTGATCGCAGAATTTGGCGAAATGCGCCGTACACCGATCCGTTTCGCCGACATTCCCCCCAACTTCATTAATGCGTTACTAAGTGCTGAAGACGATAACTTCGCCAATCACTACGGCGTCGATCCCAGCAGCCTGATGCGCGCTGCCACTCAACTGGTCAAAAGTGGCCATATCCAGTCCGGCGGCAGCACCATCACCATGCAGGTGGCAAAAAACTTCTTCCTGACCAGCGAACGCAGCTTCTCGCGTAAAACCACCGAAATCCTCTTGGCCCTGCAGATCGAACGGCAGCTGACCAAGGATGAAATCCTTGAGCTGTACGTCAACAAGATCTATCTGGGCAACCGCGCCTACGGCATCGAGGCAGCGGCGCAGGTGTATTACGGCAAGTCGATTCGCGACATCAGCCTGGCGCAGATGGCGATGATCGCCGGCTTGCCCAAAGCGCCTTCGCGATTCAACCCGCTGGCCAACCCGGCCCGTAGCAAGGAGCGTCGCGACTGGATCCTGGGGCGCATGTACAAGCTGGGCAAAATCAGCGAAGCCGACTACACCACTGCCGTCAACGAGCCGCTGAACGCCAGCTATCACGTACCGACTCCAGAAGTGAACGCGCCCTACATCGCCGAGATGGCCCGCGCCGAAATGGTTGGCCGCTATGGCAGCGATGCGTACACCGAAGGTTTCCGCGTCACCACCACGGTGCCGAGCAACCTTCAGGAAATGGCCAACACCGCCCTCCACGAAGGCTTGATGACCTATGACCAGCGTCACGGCTATCGGGGCCCCGAGTCTCGTCTGCCGGGCAAGACGCGCGAGGCGTGGGCGACCGAACTGACCAAGCAACGCACCATCAGCAGCCTTGAACCAGCCATCGTCACCCAGGTCGACAAGAGCGGCCTGCAGGTGCTGACCCGCACCGGCAGCGAACACGTTAGCTGGGACACCATGAAATGGGCTCGCCCATTCCTGAACACCAACAGCATGGGTCCAAACCCCAAGCAGCCTTCGGATGTGGCCCAGGTCGGCGATCTGATTCGCGTGCAACGCCAGGCGGACAATTCGCTGAAATTCAGCCAGATCCCGCAGGCTCAGGGCGCATTGGTCTCCCTTGATCCGCAAAACGGCGCCATCCGCGCGCTGGTCGGCGGTTTCGCCTTTGAGCAAAGTAACTACAACCGCGCCCTTCAAGCCAAGCGCCAGCCGGGTTCGAGCTTCAAGCCTTTCGTCTACAGTGCCGCACTGGATAACGGCTACACCGCGTCCAGCCTGGTGAACGACGCACCGATCGTGTTTGTCGACGAATACCTGGACAAAGTCTGGCGCCCGAAAAACGACACCAATACCTTCCTCGGCCCGATCCGCCTGCGTGAAGCGCTCTACAAGTCACGTAACCTGGTTTCGATTCGCCTGTTGCAAGCGATGGGCGTTGGCAAGACCATCGACTACATCTCCCGCTTTGGCTTTAACAAGCAGGATCTGCCACCCAACCTTTCCCTGGCCCTGGGTACCGCAACCCTGACACCAATGGAAATTGCCACGGGCTGGAGTACCTTTGCCAACGGTGGCTACAAGATCACCCCGTACATCATCGAAAAGATCGAAAGCCGCAATGGCGATACACTGTTCGTTGCGAACCCACCCAGCGTGCCAAAAGGCGCTGTCGCGACCGACGGTATCGCCGCACCCGCCGCCGAAGCCTTTACGGTCAATGCAACACCTGGCCAGGCACCGGGCGAGCAACCAGCACCACAAACACCTGCCGTGGCTGAACGCATTGTCGATGGACGAACCACCTACATCCTCAACAGCATGCTGGAGGACGTGATCAAGCTCGGTACCGGTCGTCGCGCGCTGGCCCTGGGCCGCAGCGACATTGCCGGCAAGACCGGCACCACCAACGAGTCCAAGGACGCCTGGTTCTCCGGCTACAACGCCGATTACGTCACCACCGTCTGGACAGGCTTCGACCAGCCCGAAAGCCTGGGTCGCAAGGAGTTTGGTGGCACCGTCGCCCTACCCATCTGGATGAACTTCATGGGTGCCGCGCTCAAAGACCTGCCGCCTCACACCCAGCCAGAGCCGGAAGGCATCCTGAGCCTGCGGGTAGATCCAATCAGCGGCCGTGCAGCCACTCCAGGCACGCCTGGGGCCTACTTCGAGCTGTTCAAGGTCGAAGATACGCCGCCGACGGGCAATGAGCTGGGCAACGGCAACGCTCCAGGCAGCCCGCTACCGGCGGATGAGGGCGCGCCGATCGATTTGTTCTGATCGCAAGCCACATCAAAGAGCCCTGCCCTCGTGAGAAGTGCAGGGCTTTTTATTGCCTGCCAGATTTGCATTTATTTAACTGCCGCCTTCGCGGGCAAGCCCGCTCCCACAGGAATCGCATAAACCCTGCGGGAGCGGGCTTGCCCGCGAAAAGGCCTGCACAATCGACGCAAAACTCACGGATGTAAAAAAGCCCCGGCTCAAAACGAGCCGGGGCTTTCGGTTGAAGCGCTACCACGACTTAGCCGTTGAACACGTCATCCACGCTTTTGAGCGGGTAGTTCTTCGGGTACGGCAGGGTCGCCACGCCGGTCTCGATCGCAGCCTTGGCCACAGCGTCAGAGATCAGGGTGATCAAGCGAGCATCCATTGGTTTCGGAATGATGTACTCACGACCGAATTCCAGCTTGATGCCACCGTAGGCATCGCACACTTCCTGAGGCACTGGCAGCTTGGCCAGTTCACGCAAGGCGTTGGCCGCAGCCACTTTCATTTCTTCGTTGATGCGCTTGGCGCGAACGTCAAGGGCACCACGGAAGATGAACGGGAAGCCCAGCACGTTGTTGACCTGGTTCGGGTAGTCCGAACGGCCGGTGGCCATGATCACGTCGCTACGGGTAGCGTGTGCCAGCTCCGGGGAGATCTCCGGATCAGGGTTGGAGCACGCGAACACGATCGGGTTAGGCGCCATGGACAGCAGGCCTTCAGCGCTCAGCAGGTTCGGGCCGGACAGGCCGACGAACACGTCTGCACCTTGCAGGGCGTCTGCCAGGGTGCGTTTGTCAGTCGCGTGAGCGAAGACGGCCTTGTACTGGTTCAGGTCGTCACGGCCGGAGTGGATCACACCGGTACGGTCAACCATGTAGATGTTTTCGATGTTGGCACCCATGCTCACCAGCAATTTCATGCAGGAGATGGCGGCAGCACCGGCACCCAGGCACACGATCTTGGCTTGCGGCAGGGTTTTGCCAGCGATTTCCAGGGCGTTGATCATGCCGGCTGCGGTCACGATCGCGGTACCGTGCTGGTCGTCGTGGAATACCGGGATGTCACACTGCTCGATCAGGGCGCGTTCAATTTCAAAGCACTCAGGCGCCTTGATGTCTTCCAGGTTGATGCCACCGAAAGTGATGGAGATCCGCTTGACGGTGTCGATGAAGGCCTGCGGGCTTTCAGAATCGACTTCGATGTCGAAAACGTCGATGCCGGCGAAGCGCTTGAACAGCACGCCTTTACCTTCCATCACTGGTTTGGAGGCCAATGGGCCGAGGTTACCCAGGCCCAGAATCGCGGTGCCATCGGAAATGACTGCAACCAGGTTGCCTTTGCCGGTGTATTTGTAGGCCAGCTCAGGATCGCGGGCGATCTCGCGTACTGGTTCAGCTACGCCGGGGCTGTACGCCAGCGACAGGTCGCGGGCGGTAGCAGTGGCCTTGGTGAGCTCGACACTCAGCTTCCCTGGACGAGGATTGGCGTGATATTCGAGAGCGGCAGTTTTCAGATCAGACATTTTGGCATTCCGCTTTTACTGTTGGACAGACTGGTCAGCGAGGATACGCGCCTGGCAAAATCCCCACAAGACTGACCGGTCACCCCTGTCAAGCGCCCGGCCCTACGACTTTGGGCCAAGAGCCGCGGAACACAAGGGATAGACTGTTCACAATCAAAGTAAAAAATGTCTACAATTATTTGAAAATGGCCATTGCAGCCAAATCACAGACACAAAAAAGGCGTCCCGAGGGACGCCTTTTTCATCAGCATTGGAAAACTGCAGCGTTTTCCCATGATGATCGGCCTTAGGCCTTTTTCGCACCGAAAGCACCGAAACGGTCTGCGAAGCGCTGAACGCGGCCGCCAGTGTCCAGAGTCTTCTGCTTACCGGTGTAGAACGGGTGGCATTCGTTGCAAACGTCGATCGCCAGGGCTTTGCCGAAGGTCGAACGAGTTTCGAACTTGTTGCCGCAGCTGCAGGTAACAGCAACTGCTGGGTATTCTGGATGGATATCAGCTTTCATGGTGTCTTCCTCGGGCTAGCGTGCCGCCACCCAACACTATTGTTGAATACCGCACGTAATTAGGCCGCGGATTCTACCAGACAATGCCAATCACGCAAGCTGTCCCTCAAACCGGTCGTCTGCTAGGCTCCCGGCCCTGAGTCATCCTTTGTACCGTCTATCGAGATCCCCCCGCGTGCCCGACGCCATTTTGCGCCTCGCCCTGCCTTCGCCCCTGCGCCGCCTGTTTGACTACCGGGCGCCGGCTGGCGTTCTGCGTGCGCAGTTGCACCCCGGTATGCGCTTGCGGGTGCCGTTCGGCCGGCGGGAGATGATCGGGATTCTGGTGGAGGTCGCCGACACCAGCGAAGTGCCGGCGGAAAAACTCAAACCCGCCCTCGCACTGCTTGACGCAACTTCGCCCTTGCCGCCCGCGCTGTTCAAGCTTTGCCTGTGGACCTCGCAGTATTACCAGCATAGCCTCGGCGACACCTTGAGCTGGGCACTGCCGGTATTGCTGCGCCAGGGCGAACTGGCTGAGGCGCGCCAGGAGCGCTTCTGGTCCGCTGCGCCGGGCGCCAGCCTCGATGACCCGCGCATCGCCCGCGCCCCGCGCCAGCGCGAAGCCCTGGCAACGCTGGCCCAGCACCCCCACGGCGTTGCCCATCAGCTATTGAGCAAGCTGATGCTGAGCAAGGACAGCCTCGACCTGTTGCTGGCCAAGGAACTGGTCCAGGTCGACATTCGCAGGCACGCCCCCGGAGCCCGGCATGATCACTGGCTGGCCCAACCGGAGCTGCCGCTCAACCCGGAGCAACGCGCCGCCTATGAAGCGATTCGCTCAGGGTTCGACAGTTATCATGCGTTTCTGTTGGCCGGTGTCACCGGCAGCGGCAAGACCGAAGTCTATCTGCAGCTGATTCGCGAAACCCTGGAGGCCGGCAAGCAAGCACTGGTACTGATCCCGGAAATCAACCTCGGCCCGCAGACCCTGGCGCGCTTCGAGCAACGTTTCAACGCGCGTATCGCGCTGATTCACTCGGCGGTCAATGATCGCGAACGTCTCGAGGCCTGGCTCGCCGCCCGCGATGGTGAAGCCGACATCATTATCGGCACCCGCTCGGCGCTGTTCACGCCGATGAAAAACCCGGGGCTGATCATCATCGACGAAGAACACGATGGTTCCTATAAACAGCAGGAAGGCTTGCGCTATCACGCCCGCGACCTGGCGCTGGTCAGGGCACGCCAGGAAAACATTCCGATTGTCCTGGGCTCTGCCACGCCCTCACTGGAAAGCCTGCACAACGCCTACACCGGCCGGTATGGCCTGCTGCGGCTGAACGAGCGTGCCGGCGGCGCCAAACAACCGCGCTTCCTACGCCTGGACGTGAAAAGCCGTCCACTGGACAGCGGCATTTCCGGGCCCATGCAACAAGCCATCGGCCAGACCCTCGCTGCCGGCCAGCAGGTGCTGGTGTTCCTCAACCGCCGCGGCTTTGCCCCAACCCTGCTGTGTCATGACTGCGGCTGGATGTCCGAGTGCCAACGCTGCGATGCGCGCATGACGGTGCACCAGCGCTACGGCGAACTGCGTTGCCATCATTGCGGCTACGTCGAACGCGTACCGCGCCAGTGCCCCAAGTGCAACAAGGTCGACCTGCGCCCCGTGGGGGCCGGCACCGAACGGGCCGAGGAACGCCTGGGAATCCTGTTCCCGGACTATCCGGTCTTGCGGGTCGACCGCGACAGCACGTCGCGCAAGGACGCGATGAACCAGTTGTTCGCCACCATCCACAAAGGGCAGCCGTGCATCCTGGTCGGCACGCAGATGCTTGCCAAGGGCCACCACTTCCCACGGGTCACCCTGGTGTCGATCCTGGATGCGGACGGCGGGCTGTTCTCCGGCGACTTCCGCGCCAGTGAGCGCATGGCGCAACTGATTGTCCAGGTCGCCGGTCGAGCAGGCCGGGCGGAAGAGCCGGGCAAGGTGATCATCCAGACACACCTGGCCGACCACCCGCTGCTGGTGCAGTTGACCGAACAGGGTTACTTCGCCTTTGCCGAGCAGGCCTTGAGTGAACGTCGCGCAGCCGGCTTGCCGCCGTTTGCGCATTTGGCATTGCTGCGCGCCGAGGCCCACAAGCCCGGACAGGCCGAAGGGTTCCTCGATGAGGCCTGCAGCGAGGCCGAGCGCTTGCTCGCCGAACAGAATCTGAGCGCAATCGAACTGCTCGGGCCGGTACCTGCACCGATGGAGCGACGCGCCGGGCGTTATCGTGCCCAGTTGTTGTTACAGGCTACGGCCCGGGCACCGCTGCACCGGTTGCTTGCCAGCTGGCTGTTGGTGCTGGAGCAGATGCCAAGCGGGCGGGCGGTGCGCTGGTCGCTGGATGTCGATCCCGTCGATTTGTATTGATCGCAAGTCGCCTTCGCGAGCAGGCTCGCTCCCACAGGGGTTAAGGTGAATGCAGAGTTTATGCACACCCTTGATCTACTGTGGGAGCGAGCCTGCTCGCGAAGGGGCCCGATTTGTCACCGCATATCCATAACCTGCCAGCTATGGTTGGCAAGGTCGCCTCGGCAACGGATAATGCCCAGTTTTTCCACCAGCGCATTGATGCGCCGCCGCGCCTGCGGTCGAAAGAGAAGACCATGAAAGACACCATTCGCCAGCTGATCCAACAAGCCATCACCCAACTCGTCAACGAAGGTGTGTTGCCTGAAGGCCTGTCGCCGGCGATCCAGGTTGAAAACTCTCGCGACAAGAAAAACGGCGACTTCGCCAGTAACATCGCCATGATGCTGGCCAAGCCTGCGGGCATGAAACCGCGCGACCTGGCGGAAAAAATCATCGCGGCCCTGCCGGCTGACGAGAACGTCTCGAAGGCCGAAATCGCCGGCCCTGGCTTCCTGAACTTCTTCCAGAACACCCAGGCCCTGGCCACTCGCCTGGACGCCGCCCTGGCCGATGAACACATCGGCGTACGCAAGGCTGGCCCGGTACAGCGCACCGTGGTCGACCTGTCGGCACCGAACCTGGCCAAAGAGATGCACGTCGGCCACTTGCGCTCGACCATCATTGGCGACGGCGTAGCCCGCGTATTGGAATTCCTCGGTGACGAAGTGATCCGGCAGAACCATGTCGGCGACTGGGGCACCCAGTTCGGCATGCTGATGGCTTACCTGCAGGAAAACCCGATCACCAGCGACGAACTGTCGGACTTGGAAAACTTCTATCGCGCCGCCAAAGGGCGCTTTGACGAATCCGAAGAGTTCGCCGACCGCGCCCGTGGCCTGGTGGTCAAGCTGCAGGCTGGCGATCCCGATTGCCTGGCACTGTGGACCAAGTTCAAGGACATCTCGCTGTCCCACTGCCAGAAAATCTACGAGCTGCTGAACGTCAAGCTGACCATGGCCGACGTGATGGGCGAAAGCGCCTACAACGACGACCTGATCAATGTGGTCAACGACCTGAAGGCCGCCGGCATGCTGGTCGAGAGCAACGGCGCCCAGTGCGTGTTCCTCGACGAGTTCAAGAACGCCGACGGCGACCCGCTGCCCGTGATCATCGTCAAGGCCGACGGAGGCTACCTGTACGCCACCACCGACCTGGCCGCCGTGCGCTACCGCAGCGGCACGCTCAAGGCCGATCGCGCCCTGTACTTCGTCGACCAGCGTCAAGCCCTGCACTTCCAGCAAGTGTTCGCAGTCGCCCGTAAAGCGGGCTTCGTGACGCACCCGATGGAAATGGAACACATGGGCTTCGGTACCATGAACGGCGCTGACGGTCGCCCGTTCAAGACCCGTGACGGCGGCACCGTGAAGCTGATCGACCTGCTGACAGAAGCCCAGGAGCGCGCCTACACACTGGTGAAGGACAAGAACCCGGAGCTGGCCGAAGCCGAGCTGCGCAACATCGCCAAGGTGGTGGGTATCGGTGCGGTGAAATATGCCGACCTGTCCAAGCACCGCACCAGCGACTACAGCTTCAACTTCGACCTGATGCTGAACTTCGAGGGCAACACCGCCCCGTACCTGCTGTACGCCTACACCCGCGTGGCTGGCGTGTTCCGCAAACTCGGCAAGGACTTCAGCGAAGTCGAAGGCCAGATCGTTCTCGAAGCCCCGCACGAACTTGAACTGGCGGCAAAACTCGCGCAGTTTGGCGAGGTGCTGAACAACGTTTCCGAGAAAGGCACCCCGCACATCCTCTGCACCTACCTGTATGACGTCGCCGGCCTGTTCTCCAGCTTCTACGAGAACTGCCCGATCCTCGCCGCCGATACCCCGGAACAAATGCAGAGCCGTCTGCGCCTCGCCGCGCTGACCGGACGCACTCTCAAACAAGGCCTGGAACTCTTGGGCCTGGAAACTCTGGAGCGTATGTAAGTTGGCTGCCAAGAAAAAACCTGCACCCAAGCGTGGCGCCAGCCGTTACCAAGCTCCAGCGAAGCAACCGATCCCGGGATGGCTGTGGATGGCCATCGGCCTGACGGTCGGTGCTTTCATCGTATTCCTGATGAAGCTGGAGCCCGGCAAGGGCAGCGACACGGTCAAGCGCGAGAAAGTCGAGCAGCAACAGAAAGCCACCAAGATCGCCGAGGCCAACAAGACCCCGCCGAGTCCGACGCAACCGGTGAAGCCGAAATACGACTTCTACACCCTGTTGCCGGAATCGGAAGTGATCGTGCCACCGGATGCCGTGCCGGAAAAAACCCTGCCGACGCCGCAGGTACCGGCCATTCCGACAACGCCGGTTACACCGGCGGAAGCGGCGAAGATCGATACCGCCCGTGCCCAGGCAGCGCTGGCGGGCATTACGCCGCCGCCAGCGCCACCGGTGGCCAAGGCCGCACCGGTGACCAAGTTCTTCCTGCAGGCCGGATCGTTCCGCAAGGAGGCTGACGCGGACAAGGTGCGGGCGCAAATCATCCTGCTTGGCCAGGCGGTGGCGGTTGAATCGGGTACGGTGAAGGACGAGACCTGGTATCGGGTATTAGTGGGTCCGTTCAGTAACCGTGAGCAACTGACCACGGCACAGAAACAACTGGCCGGCGCCGGCTTCAGCAATTTGTTGTTACAACAACGCCAGAATCGCTGATTCCACCAAGGCCGCTGATCGTTCCCATGCTCCGCGTGGGAATGCAGCCCGTGACGCTCCGCGTCACTGGACGCGGAGCGTCCCTTGAGGCGTTCCCACGCGGAGCGTGGGAACGATCACCGCTGCGCAACACCACTCGTCTCCTGCCAACACCCACAGTTGAAATCCACTCCACCACCCCCATATGAATGGGCATACGGCATTTTCGCCCCGCAGCGTGGAGACTCTTCCCTTGACCACCATCGTTTCAGTTCGCCGCCACGGCAAAGTCGTCATGGGCGGCGACGGCCAGGTTTCCCTTGGCAATACCGTGATGAAAGGCAACGCGAAAAAAGTTCGTCGCCTGTACCACGGCCAGGTCATTGCCGGTTTTGCCGGTGCCACCGCTGACGCCTTTACCCTCTTCGAACGCTTCGAAGGCCAACTTGAAAAGCATCAGGGTCACCTGGTACGCGCCGCTGTCGAGCTCGCAAAGGAATGGCGTACCGATCGTTCCCTGAGCCGCCTCGAAGCCATGCTCGCGGTTGCCAACAAAGACGCCTCCCTGATCATCACCGGTAACGGCGACGTGGTCGAACCCGAAGAAGGCCTGATCGCCATGGGTTCCGGCGGCGGTTACGCCCAGGCCGCCGCCAGCGCACTGCTGAAGAAAACCGACCTGTCGGCCCGGGAGATCGTCGAGACCGCTCTCGGCATTGCCGGCGACATCTGTGTATTCACCAACCACACCCAGACCATTGAGGAGCAGGACTGCGCCGAGTAAGCCTGATTTGGCCCCGCGCCACGGCTCATTCTTGCTTGAGGTCCATTAAATATTATGTCCATGACTCCCCGTGAAATCGTCCACGAACTCAATCGCCATATCATCGGCCAGGACGATGCCAAGCGCGCCGTCGCCATTGCCCTGCGCAATCGCTGGCGCCGCATGCAGTTGCCTGAAGAACTGCGAGTTGAAGTTACACCCAAGAATATCCTGATGATCGGCCCGACCGGTGTCGGCAAGACCGAGATCGCACGTCGCCTGGCGAAACTGGCCAACGCGCCTTTCATCAAGGTCGAAGCCACCAAGTTCACCGAAGTCGGCTACGTCGGCCGTGATGTCGAATCGATCATTCGTGACCTGGCCGATGCCGCGATCAAGCTGCTGCGCGAACAGGAAATCGTCAAAGTGCGCCACCGCGCCGAAGACGCTGCCGAAGAGCGCATCCTTGACGCCCTGCTGCCTCCTGCACGCATGGGCTTCAGCAGCGACGACGCCCCGACCCAGGACTCCAATACCCGCCAACTGTTCCGCAAGCGCCTGCGCGAAGGCCAGCTGGACGACAAGGAGATCGAAATCGAAGTCGCCGAAATGGCCGGCGTCGACATCTCCGCGCCACCGGGCATGGAAGAAATGACCAACCAGCTGCAGAGCCTGTTCGCCAACATGGGCAAGGGCAAGAAGAAAGCCCGCAAGCTCAAGGTCAAAGAAGCGCTGAAGATGGTGCGCGACGAAGAAGCCAGCCGCCTGGTCAACGATGATGAGTTGAAAGCCAAGGCCCTGGAAGCAGTCGAACAGCACGGCATCGTGTTCATCGACGAAATCGACAAGGTCGCCAAGCGCGGCAACTCCGGCGGTGTCGATGTATCCCGCGAAGGCGTGCAGCGCGACTTGCTGCCGCTGATCGAAGGCTGCACCGTCAACACCAAGCTGGGCATGGTCAAGACCGACCACATCCTGTTCATCGCCTCCGGCGCCTTCCACCTGAGCAAGCCAAGCGACCTGGTGCCGGAGCTGCAAGGTCGACTGCCGATCCGTGTCGAACTCAAGGCCCTGAGCCCGGAAGATTTCGAACGCATCCTCAGCGAGCCCCACGCCTCGCTCACCGAGCAATATTGCGCGCTACTGAAAACCGAAGGCCTGGGTATCGAATTCCTGCCGAGCGGGATCAAGCGCATTGCCGAGATCGCCTGGCAGGTCAACGAAAAAACCGAAAACATCGGTGCGCGTCGCCTGCACACCTTGCTTGAACGCCTGCTGGAAGAAGTGTCTTTCAGTGCCGGTGACCTGGCCAGCGTCCATGACGACAAGGTAATCCAGATCGACGCCGACTACGTCAACAGCCACCTGGGCGAATTGGCGCAGAACGAAGACCTGTCCCGTTATATCCTGTAGGTCATGTGATTCCTTGTAGGAGCCGGCTTGCTGGCGATGGCGTACCTGAGATCGCCATCGCCAGCAAGCCGGCTCCTACAAGGGTCAGGCCACACATACAAACGGACATCCGGTCATGACCCAACTCCCCACCGACATCAAGCTGCACAAAGCCTCGAAAACCCTGACGCTCAAATACGCGTCCGGCGAGGAATACACCCTGCCCGCCGAGTTCCTGCGCGTGCACTCTCCTTCCGCCGAGGTCCAGGGCCACGGCAAACCCATCCTGCAATTTGGCAAGATCAACGTAGGACTGAGCAAGATAGAACCCGCCGGTCAGTACGCACTGAAACTGACCTTTGACGATGGCCACGACAGCGGCCTGTTCACCTGGGAATACCTCTACGAACTGGGGCGACGTCATGACGCGCTTTGGGACGATTATCTTGCCGAGCTAAAAGCCGCAGGAAAAACCCGCGACCCGAACGAATCTGTCGTCAAGCTGATGCTCTAGCCTGCGCCTCTTGCTCTTTAGAGGGCATTTTCTAATTCCATCTGTTTGAATGCTCGGCTTCAGGGTCGACGCCTGGCCCGCTTGCGAAAAAAATTAAACTCGGGTAACCAATGGACTGGCAAGGTCCCTGCAGTGCTCTCTGAATTAAAAAAGCAGTGATGCAGAATCAAAGGTCACCCGAGCAGTAGTACCTGGCAATTGCTGTGTGACTACACAGCAGGACCAAGGTGCTCGTCTCAGGGCAATGGAGCGTCGTAGATGAGTAACAAGAGTAACGATGAGTTGAAGTATCAAGCCTCTGAAAACACCTTGGGGCTTAATCCTGTCGTTGGGCTGCGTGGAAAGGATCTACTGGCTTCTGCTCGAATGGTGCTTAGGCAGGCCATCAAGCAACCGGTGCACAGCGTCAAACATGTCGCGCACTTTGGTCTTGAACTCAAGAACGTACTGCTGGGTAAATCCGGGCTGCAACCGACCAGCGATGACCGTCGCTTCGCCGATCCGGCCTGGAGCCAGAACCCGCTCTATAAACGTTATTTGCAAACCTACCTGGCGTGGCGCAAGGAACTCCACGACTGGATCGATGAAAGTAACCTCGCCCCCAAGGATGTGGCGCGTGGGCACTTCGTGATCAACCTCATGACCGAAGCCATGGCGCCGACCAACACCGCGGCCAACCCGGCGGCAGTCAAACGCTTTTTCGAAACCGGTGGCAAAAGCCTGCTCGACGGCCTCTCGCACCTGGCCAAGGATCTGGTACACAACGGCGGCATGCCGAGCCAGGTCAACATGGGTGCATTCGAGGTCGGCAAGAGCCTGGGCGTGACCGAAGGCGCGGTGGTGTTTCGCAACGATGTGCTGGAACTGATCCAGTACAAGCCGACCACCGAGCAGGTATACGAACGCCCGCTGCTGGTGGTGCCGCCGCAGATCAACAAGTTCTACGTTTTCGACCTGAGCCCGGACAAGAGCCTGGCGCGGTTCTGCCTGCGCAACAACGTGCAAACGTTCATCGTCAGCTGGCGAAATCCCACCAAGGAACAGCGAGAGTGGGGCCTGTCGACCTACATCGAAGCCCTCAAGGAAGCGGTTGATGTCGTTACCGCGATCACCGGCAGCAAAGACGTGAACATGCTCGGCGCCTGCTCCGGCGGCATCACTTGCACCGCGCTGCTGGGCCATTACGCGGCGATTGGCGAAAACAAGGTCAACGCCCTGACCTTGCTGGTGAGCGTGCTTGATACCACCCTCGACAGCGACGTCGCCCTGTTCGTCAATGAACAGACCCTTGAAGCCGCAAAGCGCCACTCGTACCAGGCCGGCGTACTGGAAGGCCGCGACATGGCGAAGGTCTTCGCCTGGATGCGCCCCAACGATCTGATCTGGAACTACTGGGTCAACAATTACCTGCTAGGCAACGAACCGCCGGTGTTCGACATCCTGTTCTGGAACAACGACACCACACGGTTGCCCGCGGCGTTCCACGGCGACCTGATCGAACTGTTCAAAAATAACCCACTGATTCGCCCGAATGCACTGGAAGTGTGCGGCACCCCCATCGACCTCAAGCAGGTGACGGCCGACATCTTTTCCCTGGCCGGCACCAACGACCACATCACCCCGTGGAAGTCCTGCTACAAGTCGGCGCAACTGTTTGGCGGCAACGTTGAATTCGTGCTGTCGAGCAGCGGGCATATCCAGAGCATCCTGAACCCGCCGGGCAATCCGAAATCGCGCTACATGACCAGCACCGAAGTGGCGGAAAATGCCGATGAATGGCAAGCGAATGCCACCAAGCATACCGATTCCTGGTGGCTGCACTGGCAGGCCTGGCAGGCCCAACGCTCGGGCGAGCTGAAAAAGTCCCCGACAAAACTGGGCAGCAAGGCGTATCCGGCAGGTGAAGCGGCGCCAGGCACGTACGTGCACGAACGGTAACTGACACACCCCGCCTTCACCTGTAGGAGCGAGCCTGCTCGCGAAAAACGTGAGGACAACGCGTTAAATCAGACAGCACGCGTTATCGTTAACGTCCTTCGCGAGCAGGCTCGCTCCTACAGGGGTTCGGGGATGAATTCATAAACAGGGCTAGAAGCATGCCGCAACCGTTCATATTCCGCACCGTCGACCTGGATGGCCAGACCCTCCGCACGGCGGTGCGCCCCGGCAAGCCTCACTTGACGCCCTTGCTGATTTTCAACGGCATCGGCGCCAACCTGGAGCTGGTGTTTCCGTTCGTCGCAGCGCTGGACCCGGACCTCGAAGTCATCGCCTTCGACGTACCCGGTGTTGGCGGTTCATCGACGCCCAATCGTCCATATCGTTTCCCAGGCCTGGCAAAGCTCACGGCACGCATGCTCGACTACCTCGATTACGGGCGAGTCAACGTGATCGGCGTGTCATGGGGTGGCGCCCTTGCGCAACAGTTCGCCTATGACTATCCAGAGCGGTGCAAGAAGCTGGTCCTGGCAGCGACAGCCGCGGGTACGGTGATGGTGCCGGGCAAGCCGAAAGTCTTGTGGATGATGGCCAGCCCACGACGGTACATCCAGCCATCCCACGTGATCCGCATTGCGCCGATGATCTACGGCGGCTCGTTCCGTCGCGACCCGACGCTGGCTGCAAGCCATGCGGCAAAGGTCCGTTCGGCGGGCAAGCTCGGTTACTACTGGCAACTGTTCGCCGGCTTCGGCTGGACCAGCATCCACTGGCTGCACAAGATCAATCAGCCGACCCTGGTCCTGGCCGGCGACGACGACCCCTTGATTCCGTTGGTCAACATGCGCTTGCTGGCCTGGCGGATCCCCAATGCCCAACTGCACATCATCGACGACGGCCATCTGTTCTTGATCACCCGGGCCGAAGCGGTGGCACCGATCATCATGAAGTTCCTTGAAGAGGAGCGCCAGCGTGCGGTGATGCACCCGCATCCGGCGCCACTGGGTGGCTGAGCGGCTCATTTCTTGTATGGCAAAGAGGAGGTGGCAGGACATCGCACCGCGCAACAACCTGCTACAGCGTCTATGGTGTTCTGGTTCGGTGTTTTGTATTTAGCCTGAAGACGAAGGAGTGTTGAGACATGCGCGATAAACCTGCGAGGGAGTCACTACCCACCCCCGCCAAGTTCATCAACGCACAAAGTGCGATTACCGGCCTGCGTGGCCGGGATCTGGTTTCGACTTTGCGCAGTGTCGCCGCCCATGGCCTGCGCCACCCCGTGCACACCGCGCGACACGCCTTGAAACTGGGTGGTCAACTGGGACGCGTGTTGCTGGGCGACACCCTGCATCCCACCAACCCGCAAGACCGTCGCTTCGACGATCCGGCGTGGAGTCTCAATCCCTTTTATCGTCGCAGCCTGCAGGCGTACCTGAGCTGGCAGAAGCAGGTCAAGAGCTGGATCGACGAAAGCAACATGAGCCCGGATGACCGCGCCCGTGCGCACTTCGCGTTCGCCCTGCTCAACGATGCCGTGTCGCCGTCCAACAGCCTGCTCAATCCGCTGGCGATCAAGGAAATCTTCAACTCCGGCGGCAACAGCCTGGTGCGCGGGATCGGCCATCTGGTCGATGACCTCTTGCACAACGATGGCTTGCCCCGGCAAGTCACCAGGCATGCATTCGAGGTTGGCAAGACCGTCGCCACCACCACCGGCGCCGTGGTGTTTCGCAACGAGCTGCTGGAGCTGATCCAATACAAGCCGATGAGCGAAAAGCAGTATTCCAAACCGCTGCTGGTGGTGCCGCCACAGATCAACAAGTACTACATTTTTGACCTCAGCCCCCATAACAGCTTCGTCCAGTTCGCGCTCAAGAACGGCCTGCAAACCTTCGTCATCAGCTGGCGCAATCCGGATGTACGTCACCGCGAATGGGGCCTGTCGACCTACGTCGAAGCGGTGGAAGAAGCCATGAATGTCTGCCGGGCAATCACCGGCGCGCGCGAGGTCAACCTGATGGGCGCCTGCGCTGGCGGGCTGACCATTGCTGCCCTGCAGGGCCACTTGCAAGCCAAGCGACAGCTGCGCCGCATCTCCAGCGCGACGTACCTGGTGAGCCTGCTCGACAGCCAACTGGACAGCCCGGCCACACTCTTCGCCGACGAACAGACCCTGGAGGCGGCCAAGCGCCGCTCCTACCAGAAAGGTGTGCTGGAAGGCCGCGACATGGCCAAGGTTTTCGCCTGGATGCGCCCCAACGATTTGATCTGGAGCTACTTCGTCAACAATTACCTGATGGGCAAGGAGCCGCCGGCGTTCGACATTCTCTACTGGAACAATGACAACACACGCCTGCCGGCCGCCCTGCATGGTGACTTGCTGGACTTCTTCAAGCACAACCCACTGAGCCACCCGGGTGGCCTGGAAGTGTGCGGCACCCCGATCGACTTGCAGAAGGTCACCGTCGACAGCTTCAGCGTGGCCGGCATCAACGACCACATCACGCCGTGGGACGCGGTGTATCGCTCAACCCTGTTGCTCGGTGGCGAGCGCCGCTTTGTCCTGGCCAACAGCGGTCATGTGCAGAGCATTCTCAACCCGCCGAACAATCCGAAAGCCAACTACCTCGAAGGCGCAAAACTAAGCAGCGACCCCAGGGCCTGGTACTACGACGCCAAGCCCGTCGACGGTAGCTGGTGGACGCAATGGCTGGGCTGGATTCAGGAGCGCTCGGGCGCGCAAAAAGAAACCCACATGGCCCTCGGCAATCAGAATTATCCACCGATGGAGGCGGCGCCCGGGACTTACGTGCGCGTGCGCTGATGTTCAACGACCGCGGCCTTTAACGGCCGTGGCATGACCCGATCATAAGAAGACTGGATGAAAACCCGCGAACGGATACTCGAATGTGCCCTGCAGTTGTTCAATGAGAAGGGCGAACCGAATGTTTCCACCATGGAAGTCGCCAACGAAATGGGCATCAGCCCGGGCAATCTGTATTACCACTTCCACGGCAAGGAGCCGCTGATTCTCGGCCTGTTCGAACGTTTCCAGGCCGAACTGTCCCCGTTGCTCGATCCTCCGGCCGACGTCGAACTGGCTCCTGAGGATTACTGGCTGTTCCTGCACCTGATCGTCGAGCGCCTGTCACACTATCGCTTCCTGTTCCAGGACCTGTCGAATCTGGCCGGGCGCCTGCCGAAACTGGCCAAGGGTATTCGCAACTTGCTCAATGCGCTCAAGCGCACACTGGCGTCGCTGCTGGCTCGACTGAAGGCCTTGGGGCAATTGGTCAGCGACACCCAGGCGCTGGGGCAATTGGTGGAGCAGATCACCCTGACGCTGCTGTTCTCACTGGACTATCAGCGGATTCTGGGCCGTGAAGGCGAAGTTCGGTTGGTGGTCTACCAGATCATGATGCTGGTGGCGCCGCATCTGTTGCCCTCGATCAAGGCGGCGACTGAGCAGATGGCGATGCAGTACCTGGAGGAGCATTAAGATCAAAAGATCGCAGCCTGCGGCAGCTCCTACATTGGATCGCATTGACCTGTAGGAGCTGCCGCAGGCTGCGATCTATTCAAGCCTCAAACAAAAACGCCCGACCTTGGCAGGCCGGGCGTTTTTTTGAGCCCTGAACTATCAGGACTGACTGGTTGGCGTCGATGGAGCTGACGCGGCAGTCTGGGTTACAGCAGGGGTCGGCGCGGAAGCGGAGTTCGAAGTGCTTGCCACAGCTGCCGAAGTCACCGGAGTTGCCGGTTTGGCGGTAGCCTCTGCTGGTTTGGCTGCGGCAGCTTTCGGAGCCGCCGGTTTTTTCACTGCTGGTTTCTTCGCTGCAGCAGGTTTTGCCGCTGGCTTGGCTGCCGGTTTAGCGGCAGCGGTTTTCGCTGCAGGCTTGGCGGCGGTTTTAGCAGCTGCCGGTTTGGCCGCTGATTTTGCAGCTGGCTTGGCGGCGGCTGGCTTGGCGGCAGCAGTTTTTGCAGCCGGTTTGGCCGCCGCTTTGGCCAATGGCTTGGCTGCGGTTTTGGCAGCCGGTTTAGCGGCTGGTTTGGCTGCCGCGGTTTTCGCCGCAACAGGCGCAACCTTGGCACCGGTAAGTTTTTCGATTTGCTTGGTCAGGGTATCGACCTTGCTGTGCAGAGCCTTGACTTCATTGCGGCTCGGCACGCCCAGGCGCGAAATGGCGCTGTTCAGGCGCTTGTCGAAAGCCCCTTCCAGCTCATCCCACTTGCCCAGTGCACGATCTTTTACGCCGCTGATGCGCGACTTGGCCGACGATGCGGAGTCCTTGGCGGCGTCGACAGTCTTGCCAACAGCGCTCTTGGTCAGCTTCTCGGCTTTCTCGCCGTCCTTTACCAGCGAGTCGAAGAGTTTGCTGCCGTCAGTGTCGATCTTCGAGTACACGCCTAAACCAGCCAGCCAGATTTTGCGGGAGTAGTCTTCGACTTTTCCGATCCACGAGCTGCTTTCTTTTTCGGTGTTCTTTTTACCAGCCATCCCGTTCTCCTTAAGATTTACGCGCGACGCGTTCGAGCAGTGCCGTCAGCTCATCGAGCTTGGCAGAGAGTGTCTCAACGTCATGTTTAGACGGAATGCCGATGCGATTCAAGGTACTTGCGACACGCGTGTCGAACGCTCTCTCGACTTTGTCGAGCTGAACTTCGACCTTGCCTTTGAAAGTGCTCACTTCACTCTTGGCTTCGTCGATCTCGGCATTGGCTGCTTCAAGCTTCTGGGCAACTGCTTTTTTGCCTTTGGTTTCAACTGCTTGCCCAGCCTTGATCAGCTCTTGAAAGTACTCGCTACCCTCTTGGCCGACCTTGGTGTAGGCACCCAGGCCTGCCAGCCAGATCCTGCGGGCATACGATTTGACGTCATGCAGAGCGGTCGTCGATGCGTCGATTTTTTTCTTCAAAATAACTTTGGCCATGGTCCACCTCACGCGCAGAAGGTTTGAGGAATTGCCCGCGAAAGTGTCGGGCTCCGGCACAAAGTAGGGAGAAAAATTAGAAACGGCACCCTAACAACTGACATACATGCTTGGACGCACCGCAAATCAAACTGTGGGAGCGAGCCTGCTCGCGAAGGCGTCAGGCCAGTCAATATACATATCGAATGACACATGGCTTTCGCGAGCAGGCTCGCTCCCACAGGGGATCTCATTCCAACCAGAAATCAGACCAACGCTTTATCGAGCGCCTTTTCGATTTCCGCTTTGATCATGCCGCTCATGGCCGACATCATCAGGCCCAACTCCACATCGACCTTGATCGAGTCTTCAGTGACATGCACCGCACCTTTCACACCGGAGCGCTTGAGGTTCAAGGTGTCGCCAGACCACTGCGGTTCCAGGCCATACTGATCGGAAAGTTTCTGCGCCAGCTTGTCGGCCTTCTCGCGGGCCGCTTCCTTACCCAGGCCATGGGCACGTTCAACACTAATATGGGCCATCAAATGACTCCTGCTTTATGGGTGCGTTCCTGAGGCATCTTGACCTCTGCTGCGTCAAAACGTCCCGATGGTTGCCCATCTTACCTTCAGCCTTGCCAAGACAAAGCATGCCTTGGGGATTAGAATGTCGCGCATTCTCTTTTGGTGACAGCGATATGACTGATCAGCGCAAAGGCAGCGATGCCGAACCCACCACTCACTTCGGCTTCAAAAACGTTCCGGAAAGCCAGAAAGCGGAAAAAGTCGCTGAGGTTTTCCACTCCGTAGCCGCCAAGTATGACCTGATGAACGACCTCCTGTCGGGCGGCATGCACCGCCTGTGGAAGCGTTTCGCGATCGAGTTGTCGGGCGTGCGCACCGGTAACCGGGTGCTGGACATCGCCGGCGGCACGGGTGACCTGACCCGCAAGTTCTCGCACCTCGTTGGCCCGACTGGCCAGGTGGTGCTGGCCGACATCAACGAATCCATGCTCAAGGTCGGTCGTGACCGCCTGCTGGACCTGGGTGTGGCCGGCAATGTCGAATTCGTCCAGGCTGATGCGGAAAAACTGCCGTTCCCGGACAACCATTTCGACTGCGTGACCATCGCCTTCGGCCTGCGCAACGTCACGCACAAGGAAGACGCCCTGCGTTCGATGCTGCGCGTGCTCAAGCCTGGCGGTCGCCTGCTGGTGCTGGAGTTCTCCAAGCCGACCAACGCGCTGATGTCCAAGGCCTACGACGCCTACTCTTTCGCCTTCATGCCACTGATGGGCAAGCTGATCACCAACGACTCGGAAAGCTATCGCTACCTGGCCGAATCGATCCGCATGCACCCGAACCAGGAAACCCTGAAATCGATGATGGTCGAGGCCGGCTTCGACCGCGTGACCTATCACAACATGACCGCAGGCATCGTCGCCCTGCACCGTGGCATCAAGCCCTGATGCTGCTCGCCGGCCTGCTCGCCAGCGTTGAGCTCGGCCTGAACCGAGTGCTGCGTCTCGACAGCACGGCACTGCCGCGGCTGGCGCATTTGGCCGGCAAAGTGATTGCCGTGGACTGCCGCAGCCCGGCGCTGCAAGTGTTCATCCTGCCCAGCGATGAAGGCCTGATGCTCGCGTCCCAATGGGAAACCGGCGCCGACTGCACCCTGCGCGCACCGGCCTCGAGCCTGCTGAAACTGGCGATGAGCAAAGACAAGACTTCGGTACTGCATGCACCCGAAGTCGAGCTCGACGGCGACAGCGGTGTATTGCTGGAACTGGCGGCGATCCTCCAGGACCTCGAGCTGGATTGGGAGTACGAACTCTCGCGCTGGCTTGGCCCTGTCGCCACGCAATTGGTCGGCGGTCATCTGCGCAGCCGTGCCCGCTGGTATCAGCAAGGATTCGCCAGCCTCGGCCAGAACCTGGGCGAATACCTGGCTGAAGAATCACGTACCCTCGTCGGTCAGCGCGAAGCCGAAGCCCGATTCAGTGAACTGGACCAGATCAAACTCGATCTGGAACGTCTCGAGGCGCGTTTCGAGCGCCTTTCCCGATCCCTCGACCCAAGCGATAACGCATGAAGCTGCTTGCCGTCCGCCGTTTGTTGCGCATCCAGCGCGTCGTGATCCGCTACCGCCTCGATGACCTGCTGTTCGCCCTGCCGCTGCCCTGGTTTCTCCTGGTGCTGCGTTACGCCTTGCCGTGGCGCTGGTTCCCGCGCAAGACGCTGGACCTGAGTCGTGGCGCACGATTGCGCTTGGCGCTGCAGGACCTGGGGCCGATTTTCATCAAGTTCGGGCAGATCCTGTCCACCCGCCGCGACCTGCTGCCCGAAGACATCGCCGATGAGCTGATGATGCTGCAGGACCGCGTGCCGCCGTTCGACTCGCAAGTGTCGGTCAATCTGATCGAAGAGCAGCTGGGCAAGAAAATCAGCGAAGTGTTCAGCCGCTTCGACGTCGAACCACTGGCCTCGGCATCGGTGGCCCAAGTGCACGCTGCACAGCTGAAAACCGGCGAGGAAGTCGTGGTCAAGGTGATCCGGCCTGGCCTCAAACCAGTGATCGCGCAAGACCTGGCGTGGCTGTTCATCCTCGCCCGCGCCGCCGAAAAACTCTCGGCCGATGCGCGCCTGCTGCACCCGGTGGACGTGGTCCAGGACTACGAAAAAACCATCTACGACGAACTCGACCTGCTGCGCGAAGCGGCCAACGCCAGCCAGCTCAAGCGCAACTTCGAGGGTTCGCCACTGCTGTACGTACCACAAGTCTATTGGGACTGGTGCCGGCCGAAAGTGCTGGTGATGGAGCGTATCTACGGCATCCAGGTGACCGACCTCGCGACCCTGGCGGACCAACGCACCGACATGAAAATGCTCGCCGAACGCGGCGTGGAGATCTTCTTCACCCAAGTGTTTCGCGACAGCTTCTTCCATGCCGACATGCACCCCGGCAACATCTTCGTCAGCACGGTGCAGCCGTGGAGCCCGCAATACATCGCGATCGACTGCGGTATCGTCGGCAGCCTTACCCCCCAGGACCAGGATTACCTGGCGCGCAACCTGTTCGCGTTCTTCAAGCGCGATTACCGGCGAGTGGCACAGCTGCACATCGATTCGGGCTGGGTGCCGGCAGAAACCAAACTCAACGAATTCGAAGCGGCGATCCGGACGGTCTGCGAACCGATCTTCGAAAAACCGTTAAAAGATATTTCCTTCGGCCAAGTGCTGATGCGCCTGTTCCAGACAGCTCGTCGCTTCAACATGGAAGTGCAGCCGCAACTTGTCCTGTTGCAAAAAACCCTGTTGAACATCGAAGGCCTGGGCCGCCAGCTGTACCCGGACCTCGACCTGTGGAACACCGCGCAACCCTTCCTCGAGCGCTGGATGCGTGACCGCGTCAGTCCCAAAGCCTTGTTTGGCAACGTGCAATCCCAGATCGAACAGATCCCGCACTTGGCCAATATGACCCGTGACCTGCTCGAACGCCTGTCCCAGCCCCATGCCAACGATCCGCCGCCACCCTGGCATCGACGCCGCGACGACTGGTTCCTGCGCCTGCTCGGTACGGCCCATCTGGCCGGTGGCGCGATCCTCGCCGCGGGCGGGCCATTGAACGATCTGGCCTATTGGCCAGCGGGCATCATGATGGCGGTCGGCTTGTATCTGGTCGTTCGCCGATAGCCAGTTGTGCTGCGCACTGGCACACTGTTTCAACGTTGAGCCCGACTAATGATGTGTCGGGCTTGCTGTCGGAGTCGAAGATGAAAAACTGGCTGGACGAGATCAAATGGGACGCCGACGGCCTGGTGCCGGCGATTGCCCAGGACCACAAGACCGGGCGCGTCCTGATGATGGCCTGGATGAACCGCGAAGCACTGGAACTGACGGCTGCCGAGAACCGCGCCATCTACTGGTCGCGCTCGCGCGGCAAGCTGTGGCGCAAGGGCGAAGAGTCCGGTCATGTGCAGACCCTGCATGAGATGCGCCTGGACTGCGACGCCGACGTGATCATCCTGATGGTCGAGCAGATTGGCGACATTGCCTGTCATACCGGGCGCCAGAGCTGCTTCTACCGTGTTTTCGAGAACGGCGACTGGACGACTGTCGACCCGGTCCTGAAAGATCCGCACGCCATCTATTGCGCAGGACACAAACATGAGTGACACGTTGATCCGTCTGGCCCAGGTGCTGGAAGAGCGCAAAGGCGCCGCCGCCGACAGCTCGTACGTCGCCAGCCTGTACCACAAGGGCTTGAACAAGATTCTGGAAAAAGTTGGCGAAGAGTCAGTAGAGACCATCATTGCCGCCAAGGACGCCGCCATCAGCGGCGACTGCAGCGATGTGATCTACGAAACCGCCGATTTATGGTTCCACAGCATGGTCATGCTCGCCCAATTGGGGCAGCATCCCCAGGCTGTACTCGATGAACTGGACCGTCGCTTCGGTCTGTCCGGACACGCCGAGAAAGCCTCGCGCCCGTCCGCCTGAATAACTATTAGAGAGGAGCAGCAGCATGGGCATTTTTGACTGGAAACACTGGGTCGTCATTCTGGTTGTCGTGGTACTGGTATTCGGCACCAAGAAACTGAAAAACCTCGGCACCGACGTCGGCGAGTCCATCAAGGGCTTTCGCAAGGCCATGAACGACGACGAAAAACCGGCCGACCCGACCGCGACTCCGGCCCAACCGGTTCCACCGGTTCAGCCACAGGCCACTGTTAACCAGCCGCACACCATCGACGTGCAGGCGCAAAAAGTCGAAGAGCCGATCCGCAAAGACTCGTGAGCACTGACTAATGTTTGGTATCAGCTTCTCTGAACTGCTGCTCGTTGGCCTCGTCGCCCTGCTGGTGCTGGGCCCCGAGCGCCTGCCGGGCGCTGCGCGTACCGCCGGCCTGTGGGTTGGCCGCCTCAAGCGCAGCTTCAACGCAATCAAACAGGAAGTTGAACGTGAAATCGGTGCCGACGAGATTCGTCGGCAACTGCACAACGAGCACATCCTGTCGCTTGAGCAGGAGGCCCGCAAGATCTTCTCGCCGACCCAGCAGCAACCGACACCTGTCGAGCCTGCAGCGTCGCCGACGATTCATGCGCCTGTCGTTGAATCTGCGCCAGTCGAAGTTGTACCTGTCGCAACGACCCCGGTCGAACACGTTGCACCTGCGGCGGCGCCCGTTGCGCCGGCCCCTCAAGACCCAACATTGCCGCCGCGAGCCCCATGAGCGATCTTCCTGAAAACGACCAGCACATGCCGCTGGTTTCGCACCTCACTGAGTTGCGTACCCGCCTGCTGCGCTGCGTAGCGGCGATCTTCATCATCTTTGCCGGGCTGTTCGCCTTTACCCAGCAAATCTACACCTTCGTCTCGACACCGCTGCGGGCCTACCTGCCAGCCGGTGCGACGATGATTGCCACGGATGTGTCGTCGCCGTTCCTGACGCCACTGAAGCTGACCATGATGGTGTCGTTGTTCCTGGCGATTCCGGTGATCCTGCACCAGATCTGGGGCTTCATCGCACCGGGCCTGTACAAGCATGAGAAACGCATCGCCGTGCCCTTGCTGTGTTCGAGCATCGTGCTGTTCTACGCCGGCATGGCGTTCGCCTATTTCCTGGTGTTCCCGCTGATCTTCAAATTCTTCGCCGCCGCCACCCCGGCCGGCGTGGAAATGATGACCGACATCACCAGCTACCTCGATTTCGTCATGACGCTCTTCTTCGCCTTCGGCGTGGCGTTCGAAATCCCGGTGGCCGTGGTGCTGCTGGTGTGGATCGGCGTGGTCGACGTGAAGTACCTGAAGAAAATCCGTCCGTACGTGATCATCGGCTGCTTCGTCGTCGGCATGATCCTGACCCCGCCGGACATTTTCTCGCAGACCCTGCTGGCCGTACCGATGTGGCTGTTGTTCGAGATCGGCATCCTGTTCGGCAGCCTGATCAGCAAGCGTGGCGAGCATCCGGACGACCAGCCTGCCGACGATAACAACGACCAGCCGCCAGCGACCCAACCGTGAACCTGCTGCTCCTTGAAGAGGCTGACTTCATTGCGGCCGACCGGGTGGTTCTGCGCGATCGGCGGTTGACCCACATGCAGGAAGTCCACCGCTGCGAAGTGGGTGACAGCATGCGTGTCGGCCGCATCGACGGGCTGATGGGCTCGGCGGAGGTTCTGCGCCTGGACGCCAACGAGGCGGAACTGCGCGTCACCCTCGACCAGCCCCCACCCGCCAAGTTGCCGTTGACCCTGGTCCTGGCCCTGCCGCGGCCCAAGATGCTGCGCAGGGTGTTCCAGACCGTCGCGGCCATGGGTGTGCCACGGGTCGTGCTGGTGAACAGCTATCGCGTCGAGAAGAGCTTCTGGCAGACACCGTTCCTGGAGCCCGAGGCCATTCGCGAGCAATTGATCCTGGGCCTCGAACAAGCCAGGGACAGCGTGTTGCCGCAAGTCGTGATCGAGAAACGCTTCAAGCCGTTCGTCGAAGATCGCCTGCCTGCCATTACCGAGGGCACTCTCGGCCTGGTTGGTCATCCAGGCCAATACCCGCCCTGCCCCCGCGCCCTCACCGAGCCCGTGACCCTGGCCATCGGCCCGGAAGGTGGCTGGATCCCCTACGAGATCGACTTGCTGGGCAAGTCCGGCCTGCAACCGGTGCAGCTGGGCGAGCGCATCCTGCGCGTGGAAACTGCCGTTACCGCGCTGCTCGCCCGGCTCTTCTAACCAAACACCGCCCCCCTGTAGGAGCGAGCATGCTCGCGATGGCCAACAGAGCGCCGCAGGGTTTCAGGCAGCCAGCGTCATCGTTAACGACCTTCGCGAGCATGCTCGCTCCTACAGGATTTCCCCCGCCTGCCGATATACCTCCCATGAAACCAATGTTTGCTCCGGGAGAGTTGCAGCATGTACCAATCGCTAGCCGATAAACTGGGGAACGTAAGCGTAAACCGCAAGCTGGGCGTCGGCTTCGGTCTTGTGCTGCTGCTGACGATGCTGATCACCTTCACGGGCTGGACCGGCCTGAGCGACGTCACCCGTCGCGGTGATACGCTGGGGTTCATTTCCGATATCAACGGGATGACCAAAGACCTGCGCATCGCCCGCCTGGATTACGAAATGCGCCGCGGCGAACAAGGCCCTGGCGCCGTCAACGATTTGCTGGGCAAGCTCGACACCAGCCTGCAAGCGGCTCGCCGGATGATCGAGCAACCCGCCGACGTGACCATGGTCGACCAGCAATTGGCCGCCGTCAGCCAGTACAAGCAAGCTTTCGCGTCCATGACCCAGATCAGCGCCAGTCGCGAAGATGCTCGCAGCAAATTGGGCGCCACCGCCGACAATGCCGTGGCCAAAGTCGCCGAAGTCGAACAATCCCTGCTGCAAGGCGACAGCGTGGCGCAGTTCAACAGCGTGATCGACTTGAGCAAATTGATCCAGCAAGCGCGCTTTCAGGTGCGTGGCTACACCTATAGCGGCAAGGCCGAGGCAGAACAGCCAGCGCTGGACGCCATCGACAACGCCCTGAAATATCTGCAAAGCCTGCCGTCGAAGCTGCCAGAACAACACATCGCTAACTTGCAGCAAGCAACAGACTCGCTCAGGGCTTACCGCGCCGCGGTCATCCAATACCACGATTCCCAGACCGCCAGCGCCGATGCATTCAAACATATGGCTGCCCAAGGCGAGATTCTGCTCGACGTCAGCAAGAAGCTCACCGTCTCGCAAACCCTGGTGCGCGATACCGACGTAGCGCACGCCAAGAACATGCTGTTGCTGGCCACCCTCCTGGCCTTGGTCATAGGCCTGTTTGCCGCCTGGGCCATCACCCGGCAGATCGTGATTCCGCTGAACCAGACCCTCAAGGCGGCCGAACGCATCGCCGCCGGCGACCTGACCCACAACCTGGTGTCCCGTCGCCAGGATGAACTTGGCCAACTGCAGCGCGCCATTCAGAGCATGACCCAAGGCCTGCGCGAATTGATCGGCGGCATCAGCGACGGCGTCACGCAGATCGCCAGCGCCGCCGAGGAACTGTCGGCCGTCACCGAACAGACCAGCGCCGGGGTCAACAGCCAGAAGGTCGAGACCGATCAGGTGGCGACCGCCATGAACGAGATGACCGCAACGGTGCAGGAAGTCGCACGCAACGCTGAGGAAGCCTCGGAGGCCGCTGTAGCAGCCGACCAGCAGGCCCGCGAAGGTGACAAGGTAGTCGGCGAAGCCATCGCGCAGATCGAGCGCCTGGCCAAGGAAGTGGGTCACTCCACCGAGGCCATGGGCGAGCTCAAGCGCGAAAGCGACAAGATCGGCAGCGTGCTCGACGTGATCAAGTCGGTGGCCCAACAAACCAACCTGCTGGCGCTCAACGCGGCTATTGAAGCCGCCCGTGCCGGTGAGGCGGGGCGCGGTTTTGCCGTGGTCGCTGATGAAGTGCGCAGCCTGGCCCAGCGTACCCAGAAGTCCACCGAGGAAATCGAAGAGCTGATCGTCGGCCTGCAAGCCGGCACCCAGCAGGTGGCGACGATCATGGACAACAGCCGCAGCCTGACCGACAGCAGCGTCGAACTGACTCGCCGCGCAGGCGGCTCCCTGGAAAACATCACCCGCACGGTTTCAGCGATCCAGTCGATGAACCAGCAGATTGCTGCCGCCGCCGAGCAACAGAGCGCGGTGGCTGAAGAGATCAATCGAAGCGTGTTGAACGTGCGTGACGTGTCCGAGCAGACATCGGCTGCCAGTGAAGAGACTGCGGCGTCCAGTGTGGAACTGGCGCGATTGGGGACGCATCTGCAGATGCTGGTGGGTAAGTTCAGGGTTTGATTGAGAAGGCGGCTGCAGGAGCAAAGACAGCTCATGCTGTCTAAACCTCATGTCGCCGCCATAACTCATGGACCACTCATTATTGGCAACCACCATGAATTCAATTTAAAACAACAAATATTAAATTCTAGACTCTTTCTCGACACCCCTCCACTAACAGTTCAGATAGTGGTGAACTCCAGACTTCCTGTGCATTAATTACGCTAATTCCAGCGCAGGCCATCCATCATGTCGCCACAAGAGTTTACCCATCAGGCCGACTCCGAATACAGAAACGATCATCTCCCAAGGGTTTCTGTATCCAACACCGAAAATGACGTACTGAACTTCAGCGAACTGACTACTGACCCGATAGTCAGCGTTGATTCTTGGGCAGAGATAACCGGCCACACGAGACTGTGGCTTCATTGCAAGTGCACACTGACTGATAGAAGTCCGGGAACGATTAAGTTGGCGGAGTTTACGAGGGCAATCCATCAAACAGGGAAAGCTGCTTTCAGTTGCAAACTGCCCCTGGACGAACTTGCCAAGCTTGCCGATCAATCGCACATTATAATAACTCTTATGATCAGCACTGATGGCTCGCGTAAAAAACAATCACTTCGCTGCTCGCGCACCAGCCTGGTACTCCACCGCCCTGCAACCCTGAACAACTATAGCCGCTGGATGACAGATATAGGCCCTGATCTAGAAAGCCTCAAGATACATGATCTGATAATACCTCAAACGCATAATGCTGGTGTCGACCAGAAGGGCGCCGGATGGCCGGTGGATCAGTGGTGGGCTTGCCAAGATGACACTTTCTCCTATCAATTGAACAAAGGCGCTCGGGCTTTCGATTTGCGATTGCTCCACAAAGGTAGCAGGTACATGTTTCACCACAGTGGAGAGCACTCGAATCGCCACCTGGATCACTGCATTCAAGACGTTTTTCAGTTCGTACAACAAAACCCGGGGGAATTCGTAATTCTAGGTGTCCATGAAGCACAGAATCTCGACGACTTTAATAAACGTAGAGCCGCCCATGATATTGAAAGGATACTCGGAGCGCATTGCATTCCACCAGAAGCATCTCAGATGACGATCGCTCAAATTCGGAATCAATGGCCGGGCCGAAACGTCATTGTCGCCTGGGACTTTCCATATGGACTTCATTGGCCAAAAGTTCATCAAACCTGGACCGGAGACGATCTGAACAGCTCAGCCGAGCTTGCAGAACATATAAAATCCGTCTTTAAAGACCCCCCCACCAACAAGTTATGGTCGATGTTTGCCGCTGGTTACGATTGGCTGGGGCCAATCCGCTTCTCTCCCAACTCTGTGCTCTGGAAGCCTTTTTTTGAAGGCATTCACTCTGATCGCTACAGAATCCCCAGCAAAGGAAACATGATAAATGTAGATTTCATAGCGGGCACGGCAGTAGTCGACAAGTGCATCAACGCCACGCGCATGAGAGCCAATCGAGCCCGCCAATCCCGACCAGTGGGTCTTACTGTGGGCAGGACAACAACCGACTCAATTTTTTTGGAGTGGCAACGACCTTTCGACAGCGAACAACTTAACGCATATGTACTGTGCAAAGATGGCCAGTACGTTGCCACTAAATCAAACTCAACGCAATTTACATTCGATGGATTGAAAGACGGGACTAATTACCGACTCGGTGTATACGCACTATTCAACTCCGGCTACGGTGCTACAGCTGAAATCGTTGGACGCACTGTAGGAATACCAGACATCACAAAACCCACCCCACCGACTAATTTCAGACTCGACATGATCGGCGAGGTCGGTGCGGGCCTTCTTTCCTGGGATGCTGCCACCGACAACATAGGGGTCACTGGATATCAGGTTTATTGCGACGGCGTACCGTCTGGAGGGCTTTTACAACAAACCTTCAAATCAATATATCTAACTTCTGGCGCATCGTACAAAATCCGCGCCTTTGATGCAGCCGGAAACTTCGCCGATTCCGAATCACTAGTAGTGCCCCAAGACCAACTCCGCCCCAGCAAACCAACCAACGTTCGCCCCACCTCAATAACCGGCGACTCCGTCAGCCTGGAGTGGGATCCATCCAGAGACAATATCGGGGTTACCGGTTATCGAATCTACCGCGAAAACACTCCGCACGACACTGTAACCATCCCCTTTTTCATCGACCGGAATCTCAACGACGTTACAGCGTATACCTATAGCGTCACTGCGCTGGATGGTGCGAACAACGAATCTTACAGGTCAGAATCACTGACAGTTACCACGCTGGACATAACACCGCCGTCCAAGCCGAAAAACCTCAAGATTTATACTCAAGGAGAAGTGAGTGCTCTGATCTGCGACAGTTCAACCGACAATGTCAAAGTGATTAAATATGAATGTTATAGAAACGGTGTGCTCGTGAGCTTTTCTGAAGCCCCGACTTTCATAGTTCACGTTACCGAACCCTACTGGTTCAAGATACGCGCTCTTGATGCCGCCGGAAACTATACGGACTCGGACCTGCTGGCATCCGTAGACCTTCAGCCACCTAGCAAACCTGGCGGGTTGCGAGCCAGATACATTACCGACTACTCCGTCACTCTGGAGTGGCGTGCCTCCACTGACAACGTTGCAGTCATCGGCTATCAAGTATTGCGCAACAATATTCCACTCACTACTGTAGAAGATACCCTATATACCGTCACCGGCTTGGAGCCAGGGTCGAACCATGTATTCATGGTTCGAGCGTTGGACCCTGCTGGAAACTTTACTGACTCCGCTGAACTACCAGTCACCACCACCATACCTGACATTACACCGCCCTCCAAACCCACCAACCTAAGAGCTACAACAGTCACCCATACCTCCGTAACCCTGCAGTGGGATGCGTCCAGCGATAACGTGGGGGTTCTTGAATATGAGGTCTACATCGACGGCTGGTGGTTCACATACGTGCGTGGCACAACCCTTACCGTTGAAGGCATGACCGAGGGGGCGACTTATTTTTTCAAAGTGCGCGCGCTGGATGCCGCCGGAAACGGTACCGACTCCGACACCTTGCCAGTCACCACCACCAAACCAGACACAACAGCGCCCTCCAAACCTGAAAACCTGATCGCACGGTATTCCACTTCCAGCACCGCGCGCCTGCAGTGGGATGCAGCCAGTGATAACGTCGGAGTTGTTCTTTATGAGATCTTTGTAAACGGTAATTTCAGCCACACAGCATTCGGTACGATCGCTATTGCTAGCGGTCTGGCCGGTTCTACCGAATATTTATTCTCGGTACGGGCGATAGATGCCGCATCAAACGCCGGCAAGTTTGCGCATTTCGTCCATCACCATCTAGGTTCGGATTTAACGCCACCGAGTCCTCCGAGTAACTTAAGAGCCTTCGAGATCACCAGCAACTCCGCTCGCCTTTCGTGGTCCCCTTCGACAGACAATGTTGCGGTGACTGGGTATGAGATATGGCACTTGCAGGAGCGGATCGATACGGTGCCCGATCTGCAATATCTCATCACCAATCTGAACGCTTCCACCACCTACACCCTCAGGGTGTACGCTGTGGATTCTGCTGGGTACCGCTCGGAACCGAACAGGGTTGAAGTAACCACGCTTGCGAGCAATGGCCCGACCAATCTGACGTTCGAACGGTCCAGCGACATTGTCGGACTTCTCAATTGGGAACCTCCCGTTGATAGTATCGGCGTCACCGGTTATCAGCTTTCACGAGATCGAAACATCCTCGGAGATCTTCCCGATACCTACTACCTGTTCCTTAATTTGACGCCCGGTGTAACGCACTTGTTCGAGGTGCGAGCGAACCGCAATGGGACGTATTCGGATGCTGTCCACATCAGGGGCTGATCTGGGAATACCGACAGCAAGCTCCTGCGCCCACAGTGTCTTCGTCTAGTTGTACATCCTGTGGGCAGGAGGCGCCCAAGCGTTTTGCTGCGTGACGTACAACGCAAGACCAAGAAACCGGCTCACAACACCTGGCGTAAAAACGCCTGCGCCCGCGGATCCTTCGGCGCATCAAAGAACTCTGCCGGCGAAGCGTCTTCAAGCAGCTTGCCATGGTCAAAGAACAACACCCGGTCCGCCACTTCCCGCGCAAAGCCCATCTCGTGGGTCACGCAGACCATGGTCATGCCTTCCACGGCCAGTGTCTTCATCACATCCAGCACTTCGCCAACCATTTCCGGGTCGAGCGCCGAGGTCGGCTCATCGAACAGCATCACCTTCGGTTCCATCGCCAGCGCACGGGCAATCGCTACCCGCTGTTGCTGACCGCCGGACAGCCGCGACGGAAATTCGTTGGCTTTCTGCGCAATACCGACCTTTTCGAGCAGCACCATGGCCTTGGCCTCGCGCTCTTTCTTGCCGCGCTTGCGCACGACTTTCTGCGCCAGGCACAGGTTTTCCAGCACTGTCATGTGCGGGAACAGGTTGAAATGCTGGAATACCATGCCAACTTCACGGCGGTAGGCGTTCACGTCGGTTTTCGGATCGGCCAGTTGCAGGCCGTCGATGCTCACCGAGCCAGAATCAAACTCCTCCAGGCCGTTAAGGCAACGCAAGAAGGTCGACTTGCCGGAACCGGATGGACCGATCACAACCAGCACTTCCCCTTTGGCGACCGTTGTACTGACGTTATCCACGGCGCGTACCACTTGGCCACGGGTATCGAAGACTTTTACCAGATCGCGGACTTCAATCACTTTGCGCGAGCCTCCGCTCAAGCCGGCTGGCGATTTTCGACAGCGGCAGGTTAATCAACAGGTACAGGCCGGCGACGCAGAACAGGATTTCGAACGGCGAGAACGAGGTGGTGATGACTTCGCGACCGCTCTTGAGCAGTTCGGTAATCGCGATCACCGACACCAGCGACGTGTCTTTCACCAGACTGATGAATTGCCCGGCCAGCGGCGGCAGTACGCGCTTGAACGCTTGCGGCAGCACCACGTGGCGCATCGACTGACCCGCGCTCAAGCCGAGGGAGCGGGCCGCTTCGTTCTGGCCACGGGCGATCGACTGCACGCCGGAGCGGATGATCTCTGCGACGTAGGCGCCGGTGAACAGCGACAGCGCGGCGATCCCGGCGAATTCCCGGGACAGGTTCATTACGGTGCCGATGAAGAAGTAGAAAATGAAGATTTGCACCAGCAGCGGAGTACCGCGCACCAGTTCGACGTAGATGGTCGAGAGGTCGCGCAGGGTCGGGTTATTCGACAGCCGACACAGGCCCGTCGCCAAGCCAATCAACAGGCCGAGCACGCCGGACACCACGGACAGCCACAATGTGGTCCAGAGACCCCACAACAGCGGCCCGGCGGCCCAGTGGCGGGTTACGCCAATCACATCGCCTTCGGCCACATCATCGCCCTGGGCGACTTGCAGGCTGTTTTCGTCGACGATCAGGTGTTGTTCGTCGCCTGCGTCATTGCGCAGCGTGACCTCAGCTTTATCGCCCTTGCGCACTAACTCGCTGACGGTGGAGATGTCGGCGGCGCGCTGGGATTCTTCGGCGTGGTAGGCAAAGTACTGCGGTACGCGGTTCCAGCGCCATTCGTACGACATCAGCGAGGTGGCGTAATACAACGCGCCAGCCAGGCCGATCAGCACCAGCACGGTCAGGACGTGCCAGGGCCATTGGGCTTTTTTCTGTTTCATGAACGCTTCTCTGATTCGCTCGTTCCCACGCTCTGCGTGGGAATGCATCCTGTGACGCTCTGCGTCACGCTTGCGAAGGGACGCGGAGCGTCCCGGGCGGCATTCCCACGCAGAGCGTGGGAATGCTCAAGTAGAGGTGTTACTCCATATCCTTCTGCCAAGCGGTGTCTTTGAACCACTTGTCATGGATGCGATCGTAGGTGCCGTCTTCTTGGATCTGGTGCAGGAAGTTGTTGATGAAGTTGATGCTGTCGTAGTCACCCTTCTTCAGGCCGAAGGCCAGCGGCTCGTAGGTGAACGGCTTGTCGAGGAACACCAGCTTGCCGTTGCCGACCTTGTTCACGGCGACAACGTTGTAAGGGGCGTCGTAGATGAAGGCGTCGGCCTTGCCATTGACCACGTCGAGCACAGCTTCCTGCTCGTTGTCGTAGCCGTGGTACTTGGCTTTGGCAATGAGCTTTTTGGCGACCATCTCGCCGGTGGTGCCGAGTTTTGAGGTGATGCGGTAGTCAGCGGTGTTCAAGTCTTTGTAGGACTTGATGGTGCCTTCCAGCTCCTTGCGGATCAGCAGGGTCTGGCCGACCACGATGAACGGTTCGCTGAAGTTCAGGCGCAGGTTGCGCTCCTGGGTCAGGGTCATGCCGCTGCCGATCATGTCGAACTTGTCGGTCAGCAGGGCCGGGATGATGCCGTCGTAGCCGGTGGACACCAGCTCCAGCTTGACGCCCATGGCCTTGGACATGGCTTTGAGGATGTCGACTTCGAAACCGATGATTTCGCCGCGCTTGTTGGTCATTTCGAACGGCATGTAGGTCGGGTCCATGCCGACTTTCAACGTGCCGCGCTTGACCGCGTCATCAATGGCACCGGCCTGCGCCGCGCTGACTGCAACCAATGCCGTGACGCCGAGCAGCAGCATCGACAGATACTTCTTCATCTTCAAGTCCCCAAAACCATTGCGTTTGCGGCACGAAATCGACAGTTTTCCTGAGAAAACCGATAGATACGGACGCAAAACGGTCCGGGCGCACCAATTCGGGGACGGATGCTAACGCACCTGTCCAATTGCACAAGTTTTTTGGGCAATTGATCGTTCCCACGCTCTGCGTGGGAATGCAGCCAGGGACGCTCCGCGTCCCAACGATCAATAAAAAACCCGCTTTCGCGGGTTTTTTTTCGTTACGCCAACTGAGGCTGTGCGCTCAGCGGCTGAAGCGGCAACAGCGGTGCATGGGGGTCGGCCTGGACCGACTTGCGCCAAGCACCCAGCCACTCAGGGTGACCCTCGCTCCAGACCTGATCATGCAAACGAGCCAATGCAACCGGGTCGCTCAGCAACTGTACCCGCTCATTTTTGGTCAAGCCTTCAGGCCCGACTTTCATCGCGTGCCGGACCCGCTCCACCCGCAGCCATTCGATCGGCTCGGCCTCACGGTGCCGCGAGGTCGCCAGCGCACACGCCAGGGCGTTCTGCTGTGGATCGACCACCGCGCGGATGAAGCCTTCCTTGAGCGCGTGATAACGGTTTTCATGAGTGTACTGGTCAGTCGCCAGCAACGCCTGCGGTGGATTGTATTCCTCTGGAATCAGGAACAGGCTCTCGTCACGGGACTTGAGGCCCAGGCCGACGCGGCTGGAAATCACCGACACCGGGATCGACAACATCAGCGAACCGACGATCGGTACCAACCACCACAGGAAGCTTGGGTTCAGCCAGATCACCAGCAGTGCCCAGAAGAAACCGAGCAAGGTCTGCGGACCGTGGCGCTTGACCGCTTCGCTCCAGGGTGTGGAGTCGTCGTCACGCTGCGGCGAGTTCCAGGTCGCAGCCCAGCCGAGGAATGCGGCGAGCACGAAACGGGTGTGGAAAATCATCCGCACCGGCGCCAGCAGCATGGAGAACAGCATCTCCAGCAGCATCGACAGCGTGACCTTGAACTTGCCACCGAACTCTTTCGCGCCCTTGGCCCAGATCAGGATGATGCTCAACAGCTTCGGCAGGAACAGCAGCACGATGGTGGTCGAAAACAGCGCAATCGCCTTGTCCGGATGCCATTGTGGCCACAGCGGATAAAGCTGGCGCGGTTCAAGGAAGTATTGCGGCTCCATCAACGTATTGACCGCCAGCAGCGCCGTCGACAACACCAGGAAGAAGAACCACAGTGGCGCCGACAGGTAAGACATCACGCCAGTCAGGAACACGGCGCGGTGCACCGGGTGCATGCCCTTGACCAGGAACAGGCGGAAGTTCATCAGGTTACCGTGGCACCAGCGACGGTCACGCTTGAGTTCGTCCAGCAGGTTTGGCGGCAATTCTTCGTAGCTGCCTGGCAAGTCGTAGGCAATCCACACGCCCCAACCGGCACGGCGCATCAGCGCGGCTTCGACGAAGTCGTGGGACAGGATCGCACCGGCAAACGCGCCTTTACCCGGCAACGGCGCCAGGGCGCAGTGCTCGATGAACGGCTTCATGCGGATGATCGCGTTGTGGCCCCAATAGTGGGATTCGCCCAACTGCCAGAAGTGCAGGCCAGCGGTGAACAGCGGACCGTACACACGGGTGGCGAATTGCTGCATACGCGCATAAAGGGTGTCCATGCCCGACGCACGTGGCGCGGTCTGGATGATCCCGGCGTCCGGCGTGGCTTCCATCAGGCGCACCAGGCTGGTCAGGCACTCGCCGCTCATCACGGAGTCAGCATCGAGCACCACCATGTACTTGTAGTCACCCCCCCAGCGACGGCAGAAGTCGTCGAGGTTGCCGCTTTTACGTTTCACACGACGACGGCGGCGACGATAGAAGATCTTGCCGAAGCCACCGGCTTCGCGGCAGACGTCCAGCCAGGCTTGCTGTTCGGCGACGCAGATGTCGGCGTCGTTACTGTCACTGAGCACGAAGAAGTCAAAGCGATCCAGGTCACCTGTGGCGGCGACCGACTCGAACGTTGCACGCAAGCCGGCGAATACACGAGGCACGTCTTCGTTACAGATCGGCATCACCAGTGCGGTGCGCGCATCCTTCGGAATCGGCTCGTTGCCAGCGCTTTTGCCGGAGATACGATATTTATCGTGACCAGTGAGCAACTCGAGAAAGCCCATCAGTGCGGTCCAGAAACCGGCCGAGACCCAGCAGAACAAAATTCCGAACAGGATCAGGATGCTGGTCTGCAACGCGTACGGCAGCACTTGCGTGGCGGTCTGCAACAGCGGTTGGTGCAGGACTTCATCAAGGTCGACGAACGACCAGCCCTGGTACGGCATGATGCCTTTCATGTACCAGCCGGCGACGATGGTTTGGCCGAGCATCAGCACCAACAGAATGTAGCGACGGATCGAACCGACCGTGCGCCAGCGCGCCGCCGGCAGCACGTTCTCGTCTTTCGGTGGTTTCGGCGGGTTGGTGCGACCGGTTAGACGTCGCCAGCCGCGCACCAGGATATTGGTACGCCATGGCTCCGGCACGACCTTGGTCCGACGAATCGGCGGGGTCGCCTTCAGGCAGACGCGACCGCTGGCGTCGAGCGCCAGCATTTCAGCGTCCTGCAACTCTTCGGCGGTGCTCAGGGTCAGGCGCTTGCCAACCGATGCCTGGGCGGCCTCGGTCGGGGCGTCAAATGTCGAAGACGACAAACGCTCGTGCAATTCGCTGAAGGACTTACAGCCCGCGAGTTCCGCGCGCTGCTGGTCGGTCATCGGCAGATGTGCCAGGTACTCGGACAGAGTCTCTGGCTGTACTTGAGAATTACTCATCGGCAGGCAACTGGTAGCTCCAGGTCTCGGTCAGGACTTCTTCAGTCGATGCCGATTCCGGTGTGGCTGGGGCCGCGTCGGCAGCAGCAGGCTGCTTGGCGTCATTGTTGTTCGCCTTGTCCTTGGCATCTGCGACTGGCTTGGCTTCGGCCTGCTTGGCCTCGGCGGCCTTCGCTTCCTTGTCCGCTTTCTCCGCTTGCTTGGCGGCAACTTTGTCGGCCTTGGCAACGGAAGAAGTGGATGCTGGAATCGAAGTCTTGGCCAGATCGGCAGGCACGATGTTCTGCACCAGTGCAGCACGCATCTCGGTGGACTTGCCCGGGTCCTTGATCTTCATCCGCAGAGTCAGGCGCCAGCCCTTGGTTTCAGGGTTGTAGCGCACGCTGTTCTCGACCAGTTCGGCGTTTTCGCCGACGCTGACCTGGCTGCGAACATCCGTATCCGGGGCCAAAGCTGCCAGGGACGGACCTTCGAAGTCCACCAGATAGGCAACGCTGCCGTCCGGCTGACGAATCAGGTTGGACTGCTTGACGTCACCGGTGGATTTGAGGGTCTGACTGACCCAGGCACTGTCCGGTGCGTGCAGCGCCGCTTCGTCCATGGTCCAGTGCATGCGATAAGCGAAGTCCAGCGGCTGGCCTGGCTCCGGCATCTTTTCCGGGCTCCAGAACGCCACGATATTGTCGTTGGTTTCGTCGGCGGTCGGAATCTCGACCAGATCGACGGTGCCCTTGCCCCAATCGCCCTTCGGTTCGATCCAGGCGCTTGGGCGCTTGTCGTAGCGATCGTCGAGGTCTTCGTAGTGGCTGAAATCACGACCGCGTTGCAGCAAGCCGAAGCCACGCGGGTTCTCGACGGAGAAGTTGCTCACCGCCAGGTGTTTCGGGTTGTTCAGCGGACGCCAGATCCACTCGCCGTTGCCGGCATGGATCGCCAGACCGCTGGAATCGTGCAGCTCACGACGGTAGTTCAGCACTTTCGACGGCTGGTTGGCGCCGAACAGGAACATGCTGGTCAGTGGCGCGATGCCCAGTTTGCCAACCTTGTCGCGCAGGAACATCTGCGCCTTGACGTCGACAATGGTGTCGCTGCCCGGACGCAGGGTCAGGCGGTAGGCGCCGGTCGCCCGTGGCGAATCCAGCAGGGCGAAGATCACCAGGTGCTTGTCGCCCGGTTTCGGCTGTTGAATCCAGAACTCGCGAAAACGCGGGAACTCTTCGCCGGACGGCAGTGCGGTATCGATCGCCATGCCGCGAGCGGACAAGCCGTAGACGTGACCCTTGCCGACCACGCGGAAGTAACTCGCGCCCAGCATGGTCATGATTTCGTCTTGCTTGTCAGCCTTGTTGACCGGGTACAGGACGCGGAAACCGGCGTAACCCAGTTGCTCGGTGGCCTTGGGATCGAACTTGACGTCGCCGAAATCGAAACGACTCGGGTCGTACTTGATCTCTTCGACGGTGTTCGCCGTGATTTCGTTGATTTTCACCGGCGTATCGAAATGCATGCCCTGGTGATAGAACGACAGCTTGAATGGGGTCTTCTGATCGGCCCATTCGGCTTTTTCAGTCAGGAAGCGAATTTTCTGATAATCGGCGAATTTCATCTCGCGGAATTCGTTCGGCAGGTTACTGCGCGGAGCTTCGTACTTTTGCCCGGCCAGCTCTTTTGCCTTGACCGATACATCATCCAGACTGAATGCCCAAAGCTGGCCGGCGCTGAGCAGGCACAGCAGTGCCGAGCCCGCTACCAATGCGCTACGAAACCGTTTGGCAGTCAATTTTGGTGCGTTACAGGGACTAACAATCACGAGCAACCCTCGCCGAAAACAGATCAAAAAACCAACGGCCAGTTAAAGGGCCAGCAGGTATCCGGCGCGAAAAAGCCGACCCTGCAGACCACTCTTGCCAAGTTGGCGAGCATTGTTCCGACTCCGCTGGGGCAAAATGATTCCCCAATCGGATCCGGACAAGTCTCTACCTAAGTCAAAATGGACCAACGAACGCTGATCCCCGTAGCGCGCGATTATCTAGTAGGCCGCGTTACAACGCATCAGGGGTAACAAAGTATTTATCGGGATAAACGCCTGTTTTCGACCGAAAAGCGCTTAAAAAGATGTTTCAAGCGCTTTCAGGTCTGTAACAGAAAGGTAACCGGGCCATCATTGACCAGGTGCACCTGCATATCCGCGCCGAATCTACCTGATGCCACAGTGCCATGCACCTGTTTCGCTTTGCTTAATAGATAGCCGAAAAGCTCCTCGCCCAAGGCCGGGGGGGCCGCGGTCGAGAAACTCGGTCGCAGCCCGCTCTTGGTGTCGGCGGCCAGGGTGAACTGCGAGACCAGCAACAACCCGCCACCCACATCCGCCAGGGACAGGTTCATCTTGCCCTCAGCGTCGCTGAACACACGATAGTTAAGCAGCTTATTGAGAAGTTTGTCGGCGCTGGCCCGCGTGTCGTCGGGCTCGACGGCTACCAGCACCAGCAAACCCTGGTCGATTGCGCCGACCACCTGCCCCGCTACCTCGACCCGCGCGCCGCGCACGCGTTGCAGCAAGCCCTTCATGCTTCTTCAGGCGACAGGTCGAGCAAGCGCCGGGCCATTCGGTCGGCAGCGCGTACCAATGCATCGGTAATCCCCGGCTCAGCGGCGGCATGGCCCGCGTCCCGGATTATTTGCAATTCGCTATTGGGCCAGGCCTGGTGCAGCTCCCAGGCGTTATCCAATGGACAGATGACGTCATAGCGACCATGGACGATCACGCCAGGCAAATGGGCGATCTTGCCCATGTCGCGAATCAGCTGATTCGGTTCGAGGAAGGCGTTATTGGTGAAGTAGTGGCACTCGATGCGGGCGATCGACAACGCACGCTGCGGCTCGGAGAAACGATCGACCACCAGCGGGTTCGGACGCAGCGTCGCGGTCCGGCCTTCCCACGTGGACCAGGCTTTGGCCGCGTGCATCTGGGCGATCTGGTCGTTGCCGGTGAGTCGTTTATGGAAGGCGTTGAGCAAATCGCCGCGCTCGTCCATCGGGATCGGCGCAACGTAGTCCTGCCAGTAATCGGGGAACAGACGGCTGGCACCCGCCTGATAAAACCATTCGATTTCCTGCGGGCGGCAGAGAAAAATCCCGCGCAGGATCAGCCCGTGCACACGTTCCGGATGGGTTTGCGCGTAGGCCAGCGCCAAAGTCGAACCCCAGGAGCCGCCGAACAGCACCCACTTGTCGATGCCCAAGTGCTCGCGGATTCGCTCAAGGTCGGCGACCAGGTCCCAGGTGGTGTTGTTTTCGAGGCTGGCGTGGGGGGTGGAACGACCGCAACCGCGTTGGTCGAAGGTGACGATGCGGTACAGGTTTGGATCGAAGTAGCATCGGCTCGCAGCATCACACCCGGCACCGGGACCGCCGTGAATGAACACCACCGGCAAACCTTGCGGTGAACCGCTTTCGTCGACATACAGCGTGTGGGTTTCATCGACGGCCAGATCGTGCCGGGCGTGGGGTTTGATCTGCGGGTACAAAGTCTGCATTGCGCACTCCGTAAGGGGTCGAGGTCATCCCTGGGGGGACTTCTATTATTCTGCCGTTGGGCATCATAAACCCGATTTACGTCAATGAGCATGCACTTGCTGGATTGTAAATTTGCCGCCGGAAAACCTGTGGGAGCGAGCCTGCTCGCGAAGAGGGCGTGTCAGGCGCTATCCATGTTGACTGACCCACCGCATTCGCGAGCAGGCTCGCTCCCACAAGGTTACGCGTTGTAATGCTTTTCGCCCCAGGCCAGCAGGCCTTGCAGCAATTCTTTCAATACCACCTGCGTCGGCCCGGCCAGGTCCGGCCGATAACGGAACGGTTCGAACTCTTCCATATAGGTGCACTGGCCCAGCTCCAGTTGCACGGCATGAATGCTTTCCGCCGGATTGCCGTAGTGACGGGTGATGTGCCCGCCCTTGAAGCGCCCGTTCAGCACATGGCTGTAGTCCGGGTGGCGGTCGCAGATCGCTTCCAGTTGAGTTGCAAGCTGTGGATCGCAACTGGCGCCGTTGAAGGTGCCGAGGTTGAAATCCGGCAGTTTGCCGTCGAACAGGTGCGGGATGATCGAGCGAATCGAGTGGGCATCAAACAACAGTGCATAGCCGAACTCGGCTTTCAGTCGCGCCAGCTCGTTGTGCAAGGTGCTGTGGTATGGCGTCCAGATCTGCTCCAGATAGGTAGCGCGCTCTTCTTTCGAAGGCTCCATTCCCTCATGGAACAACGCAGTACCGTCGAACAGCGTTGCCGGGTACAGGCCGGTGGTGGCGCCGACATACAAAGGCTTGTCGTCGGATGGCCGGTTCAGGTCGATGACAAACCGCGAGTATTCGGCGGCCAGGGTACTGGCACCCAGTTCGGCGGCGAAATCGTACAGCTGCGGGATGTGCCAATCGGTGTCCGGCAGGCTTTTCGCTGCGGGGATCAACCCGGCTTCGACCGCAGGGGTCAGGCGCACACCGGCGTGGGGCATGCTGATCAGCAGCGGCACGCGGCCTTGTTTGAAGTTCAGAACCTTATCCACAACTGTTCTCCTAAACGCTCGTCTCGACGCCGTGACGCACGACGCGTTTTTCCAGGTCGCCGCCCAGCCAGTAGCACAGGTCGGCCGGACGATCGATTTGCCATGCAACAAAATCGGCTACCTTGCCCGCCTCCAGCGAACCGTGGGTAGCGGCCATGCCCAATGCCGTCGCGGCATGAATCGTCGCGCCAGCCAGGGCCTCTTCCGGGGTCATACGGAAACAGGTGCAGGCCATGTTCAACATCAGGCGCAACGACAGCGCCGGCGAGGTGCCGGGGTTGAGGTCGCTGGCGATGGCGATTTTCACGCCGTGTTTGCGCAAGGCCTCCATCGGTGGCAATTGGGTCTCGCGCAGGAAGTAGAAAGCGCCGGGCAGTAACACGGCCACTGTGCCGGACTTGGCCATGGCGATGGCGTCGTCTTCGGTCATGAATTCCAGGTGGTCGGCCGACAGTGCGTGGTAACGCGCCGCGAGGCTCGATCCGTGCAGGGAAGAAAGCTGCTCGGCGTGCAGCTTCACCGGCAAGCCCAGTTCCCGGGCAGTGACGAATACGCGCTCAACCTGGGCAGGGGAAAACGCCAGGTATTCGCAAAAGGCATCCACCGCGTCCACCAGCCCTTCGGCGGCCAGGGCCGGGAGCATTTCGCAGCAGACGTGATCGATGTAATCGTCGGCGCGATCGGTGTACTCCGGCGGCAAGGCGTGAGCCGCCAGGCAGGTGCTGCGTACGCTGACCGGCAGCTCGGCACCGAGGCGACGGGCGACCCGCAGCATCTTGCGTTCGTTGGCCAGGTCGAGGCCGTACCCGGATTTGATTTCGATGCTGGTGACACCGTCGCGCATCAGGCTTTTCAGGCGCTTGGCGGCGCTGGCGAACAGTTCATCTTCACTGGCTGCGCGAGTGGCACGCACGGTGCTGGCGATACCCCCGCCGCTGGCGGCGATTTGCGCGTAGCTAACGCCTTGTAGACGCTGCTCGAATTCACCGCTGCGGTTACCGCCGAACACCGTGTGGGTATGGCAGTCGATCAGGCCCGGCGTGACCCAGGCCCCGTTCAAATCATTGACCACCGGGTACTCGCCGGACGGCAGTTCGCTGCGCGGGCCGACCCATTCGATGAGTGCACCGGCCGTCACGATGGCCGCATCCTCGATGATCGAGTAGACGCCCTGGGCCATGGTTGCGACGTGGCAGTGTTGCCAGAGGGTTTTCATTCGGTTCCTCCGATGGTTGATCGTTCCCACGCTCTGCGTGGGAACGATCGGTTGGGGGCGGGTTAGAGGCTAGGCAGCAACTTCGCCGCGACCAATTCATTCAAGCAACGCGAAGCCAACAACTCAGTCGCCGCATTGATGTCCGGCGCAAAGAAGCGGTCCTTCTCATAGAACGGCACTTCCTTACGCAGGATGGCCCGAGCCTTTTCCAGCTTCGGCGACGTCTTCAGGCCATTGCGCAGGTCCAGGCCCTGAGCGGCGGCCAGCCATTCCACAGCCAGGATGCCACGGGTGTTCTCGGCCATTTCCCACAAACGCTTGCCTGCGGCCGGAGCCATGGACACGTGATCTTCCTGGTTGGCGGAAGTCGGCAGGCTGTCCACCGAATGCGGATGGGACAGCGCCTTGTTCTCGCTGGCCAGCGCCGCTGCGGTCACTTGGGCGATCATGAAGCCGGAATTGACGCCGCCATTGGCCACCAGGAACGGCGGCAGTTGCGACATGTGCTTGTCCATCATCAACGAAATGCGACGCTCGCTCAGGGAGCCGATTTCAGCAATGGCCAAGGCCATGTTGTCAGCGGCCATGGCCACCGGTTCTGCGTGGAAGTTGCCGCCGGAAATCACGTCACCTTCTGCGGCAAATACCAGCGGGTTGTCGGATACTGCGTTGGCTTCGATCGCCAGCACTTCGGCAGCCTGGCGGAACTGGGTCAGGCAGGCGCCCATGACTTGCGGCTGGCAGCGCAGGGAGTACGGGTCCTGGACCTTTTCGCAGTTCTGGTGAGAATCAGAAACTTCACTGCGCTCGCCCAGCAGGTCGCGGTAGGCGGCAGCGGCATCGATCTGGCCTTTCTGGCCACGGGCGGCGTGAATGCGTGCGTCGAATGGCGAGCGCGAACCCAGGACCGCTTCAACGGTCAGGCCACCCAGAGCCAGGGCTCCAGCGAACAGGTCCTCACCTTCGAACAGACCGCGCAAGGCGAAAGCCGTGGATACTTGCGTGCCATTGAGCAATGCCAGGCCTTCTTTCGCAGCCAGGGTCAGCGGAGTCAGGCCAGCGACTTTCAGCGCTTCGCTCGCTTCCATCCACTCGCCTTTGTAGCGCGCCTTGCCTTCACCCAGCAGTACCAGCGACATGTGCGCCAACGGGGCCAGGTCGCCGGACGCTCCGACCGAACCTTTCAGCGGAATGTGCGGATACACCTCGGCGTTGATCAGGGCGATCAGCGCGTCGATGACTACACGACGAATACCGGAGAAACCACGGCTCAGGCTGTTGACCTTGAGCACCATGACCAGGCGCACCAGCGCGTCGCTAATCGGCTCGCCGACACCAGCAGCGTGGGACAGCACCAGCGAGCGCTGCAGGTTTTCCAGGTCTTCGCTGGCAATGCGGGTCGAGGCCAGCAGGCCGAAACCGGTGTTGATACCGTAGGCGGTGCGGTTTTCGGCGAGGATCTGCTCCACGCAGGCGACGCTGGCTTCGATCTGGGCCGCGGCGCTGTGGTCGAGGGTGATTTTGACCGGTTGCTGATAAACATCACGCAATTGGGCAAGGCTCAGTTGGCCAGGAATCAAGTTAAGCGCAGTCATTTCATGCTCCTTTTGAGAGTTTGTTATTAACTACCAGACGCTCCGGATTGATCCGTTGTCCGTCGCTTCCCTCTTTTTGAAAGGGCTGGCGCCTTGGCACGCTGGTTTGGTATGGAAATCAGTTCAGATTCGGTAAAGCCTTTTGCAACAAAGCCGGGTCTTTCAATACGCCGGCAGCGGCGGCGATGTCCGGCGCCAGCCAGCGGTCCTGATCGTAGGCCGGAACGCGTTCGCGCAGCAGGCGCCACGCGGCATCGGTGCCGGCCCCGAAACGCTGTTCTTTCAGGAACTCGAAAGCCTGGGCCGCCAGCAAGTACTCGATGGCGAGAATCTGCGTGCAGTTTTCCAACGCGCGGTGCAGCTTCAATGCGGCGTTGGTGCCCATGCTCAGGTGGTCTTCCTGCAAGCCCGAGGTGACGTAGTTGTCGAGCACCGCCGGTTGCGCCAGTTGGCGATTTTCCGCACACAGCGACGCAGCGACGTACTGCACGATCATCATCCCGGAGTTCACCCCCGGGTTGGCCACCAGGAACGCCGGCAGGCCGCTGACGTGCGGGTTGATCAAACGGTCCAGGCGACGCTCGGCGATGGAGCCGATTTCGGCCATGGCAATCGCCAGCAGGTCTGCCGCCATTGCCACGGACTGGCCGTGTGGATTGGCTTGGGACATGACGCGGAAGTTGTCCGGCGTACCCAGCAACAACGGGTTATCCGTGCAGCCATTGAGTTCGGTTTCGATTTGCTTGATCGCGTGCTCAAGCTGATCGCGAGCGGCGCCGTGCACTTGCGGAATCGAGCGGATACTCAATGCATCCTGCGTACGAATGCCTTTGCTTTGGGCAATCACTTCACTGCCATCGAGCAGCGCCCGCAAGTTGATCCCGACCTGTTGCATGCCCGGATGCGGCTTGAGGGCGATGATCTCGGCATCGAACGCTGCAATCTGGCCACGCTGGGCCTCGAAGCTCATGGCGCTGATCACATCGGCCCATTGCAGCAGGCGCGTGGCGTCGGCAATGGCCAGGCAACTGAGGCCGCTCATGCACGGCGTACCGTTGACCAGGCACAGGCCGTCCTTGGCGCCGAGTTGAACCGGTTGCAGGCCCTCTTCGGCCAACGCTTGTTGCGCCGAGACGACTTGCCCGCGATAGCTGACGTTGCCGACACCCAGCAGGGCGATGCTGATGTGGGCCATGTGGGTCAGGTAGCCCACCGAACCCTGAGACGGCACTTGCGGAGTGATGCCGCGATTGAGCAACGCCAGCAAGGCTTCGACCACTCGGCGATGAATGCCGGATTTGCCGTGGGAATAGTTGCGGATCGCCGCGCACATGATCGCGCGAGTCTGCTCGTCGGCCAGTGGAGCACCCACGCCACAGGCGTGACTGAGCAAGGTATTGCGCGACAGTTGGCTGAGTTGTTCGTCTTTGAGCGAGACGTTGCACAAAGCGCCCAGCCCGGTATTCACGCCATAGGCGCGTTCGCCGCTGGTGACGATGCGCTGGACGATCGCCTGGGCATTTTCGATGCGTGCCCAGGCCTGCTCCGACAGCTCAAGCTGTGCGCCATGGCGGGCTACGGCAACCACATCCTGCCAACGCAACGGGGCATCGGCGATAACGATTTTTTCAGCCTGGGACATCTTCAACCTCTTGATCCTGATCGTTCCCACGCTCTGCGTGGGAATTCCGCCTGGGACGCTCCGCGTCCCGAAATCAACGTAAGGCTCGAGCCCTGCGCATGGGTGACGCAGAGCGTCACGGGATGCGTTTCCACGCAGAGCGTGGGAACGATCATCTTTAAACCACCGCCGCCCGTCGCTGCACGAACCGGTCGACATACTCATCCGCTGGCGAATGCAGGATCTCTCGCGGCGTGCCGACCTGGATCAGGCGGCCGTCCTTGAGGATCGCGATGCGGTTGCCGATGCGCACAGCCTCGTCGAGGTCGTGGGTGATGAAGACGATGGTCTTGTGCAGGGTCTTCTGCAGTTCCAGCAACTGGTCCTGCATCTCGGCGCGAATCAGCGGGTCGAGGGCACTGAAGGCTTCGTCCATCAGGATGATGTCGGTGTCCGCCGCCAAAGCACGGGCCAAACCCACACGTTGACGCATGCCGCCGGAGAGCTGGTGCGGGTATTTGTTCTCGTAGCCCTTGAGGCCCACGGTGTTGATCCAGTGCAGCGCGCGCTCGGCGCACATCTGCTTGCTTTCGCCACGGATTTTCAAGCCGTAGGCGACGTTGTCCAGCACGCTCTTGTGCGGCAGCAGGCCGAAGCTCTGGAACACCATGCTGATCTTGCGCCGGCGAAATTCGCGCAGGGCTTCCATGTCGTATTGCAGGATGTCCACACCGTCCACCAGGATCGCGCCGCTGGTCGGGTCGATCAGGCGGTTGAAGTGACGTACCAGGGTGGATTTTCCGGAACCCGACAGGCCCATGATCACGAAGATCTCGCCGCTGCCGATGCTCAGGGACAAATCGTTTACCCCGACCACGCAGCCGGTTTCGGCCAGCACCTGATCCTTGGTCTTACCCTGGCCAACCATCGCCAGGGCATCCTTGGCGCGGTTGCCGAAAATCTTGAAGACGTTCTTGACTTCAATCTTGCTCACGGTTGCGTTGTTCATTTGCTCACCTCATGCCGTGCGCGACCGTACGCTTGTGTTATGCGGTCGATCACCACTGCCAGAATCACGATCGCCAGACCGGCTTCCAGGCCGCGTCCAACGTTGAGGGTCTGAATCCCCACCAACACGTCTTCGCCCAAGCCACGGGCACCGATCATCGAGGCGATCACCACCATCGACAGGGCCATCATGGTGGTCTGGTTGATCCCGGCCATGATGCTCGGCAGGGCCAGCGGCAGTTGCACGCCGAACAGTTGCTGCCAACGGTTGGCACCGAAGGCGTTGATCGCTTCCATCACCTCGCCGTCAACCTGGCGAATACCCAGGTCGGTCAAACGGATCAGCGGTGGCGCGGCGTAGATCACGGTCGCGAAAATCGCCGGAACCTTGCCCAGGCCGAACAGCATCAGCACCGGGATCAGGTACACGAAGCTCGGCATGGTCTGCATGATGTCCAGCAACGGCATCAGTACCGAACGCAGGCGATTGCTGCGCGCCGAGAGGATGCCCAACGGGATGCCGATCAGCACCGAAATGACCGTGGCCACCATCATTAGCGCCAGGGTCTGCATGAGCTTGTCCCAGAGGCCAACCGCGCCCACCAGGAACAGTAAGCCGACGATCACGGCGGTGGTCACGACTTTGCGGGTGGCATGCCAGGCAACGCCCGCCACGATTGCCAGCATCAGCCACCAGGGCGCCGCACGCAGCAGCCCTTCAAGATTGACGATGGCCCACAACAGGGTGTCGGAGATGCTGCGGAACACATCGCCGTAGTTGGTGACCAGCGAATCGACCCAACCGTTGACCCAGTCGGCGATGGAAAAGGTAAAGCTTTCGGGAAACATAAGAGACTCTCAATCAAGGGGTTGCGATCAAGCATCCGACAGCCGTTACCGACCGCCGGAGAAGCCCAACCTACAAGGCCGCGTCGATTTTCTTGGCTGCGTCTTCACTTACCCAGGCGTGCCAGACTTCAGGATGTTCCTTCAAGAAGATCTTGGCCAGTTTTGGCGACTCGATCCGCTCTTTGGTCATGCGACCCAGATTCTGGTTCAGCAGGTCGATCGGAATGTTGACCTTGTCCAGCACGGCCACCAGTTCCGGTGCTTCGTCGTGGAAAGTCTTGGACAGGCCGACCTTGATGGTCACGGTCTTGTTCACACCGGGTTTCTCTTCGAGCTTCACTACGTCGACCTGGCCCATCAACGGCGTTGGCGACCAGTAGTAGAAAAGGATCGGCTCGCCGCGCTTGTAGCTAGACAGTACGGCGGCATCCAGCGCCGGGCCGGTGCCAGGGCGGAAGTTGGTGTAGGTGCTTTCCAGGCCGTAGCTCTTGAGCATTTCGCTGTTGTCCAGCTCACAGGTCCAGCCGGCCGGGCAGTTGTAGAAACGCCCTTTGGATGGCTCTTCAGCGTCCTTGAACACGGCGGAGTATTTGCCCAGGTCAGCGATGTTTTTCAGGTCCGGGGCCTTGGCTTCCAGCTTGCGCTTGGCATCGCCTTCGATCACGTAGCGCGGCACGTACCAGCCTTCGATCGCGCCGACGACGGGAGCGCCGACACCGACGACCTTGCCAGCCTTCTCTGCCTTGTTCCAGACCTCGCTGCGGCCGACCCACTCTTCGGCGAACACCTGGATATCGTTGCTGCTCAGGGCGTTTTCCATGGTGATGGAGTTGCCCGGCAGGCTGTCGGTCTTGCAGTCGTAGCCTTTTTCCAACACGACTTGCATCACGTCGGTCAGCAACATGGCGCTTTCCCAGTTCAGGCCGGCGAATTTCACCGGTTTGCCCGACTCGCACCAACCCGCCGCCTGAGTGGCGCCGGCACTGGCGAGCAGGCCCATGGAAAGCAATGTGGTCAGCAGGGTCTTGTTCGATTTCATTGTAATGACGCTCCTAATCATGAATTGGCTTACGGCAGTCAAGAGGCATCCAGCCCTGTCCACGTCCAATCAGGCCTGCGCCGCAGCACGACCGGCCCTGCTTGTTATAGGTTTTACAACGCTGTCCTGCTCGACCGGCAGGATCAGGTGATCGGGCACTGAGCCGTGCCATTTTTTCGCACACACGTAGTACAGGGCTGCAGGGATCACCAGACCGATGATCCAGGAGATATCCACCCCTCCGAGGGCATTCACCAGCGGACCGGTATAGAACTTGGTGGCGATGAACGGCAGCTGCACCAGCACACCGAAAACATAGACGCTGATACCAAGGGCGTTCCAACGACCGTAGCGACCGTTCGGATCGGCCAGCGCAGGCACGTCATAACGCTCGCGGGTGATGCAGTAGTAGTCCACCAGGTTGATCGCGCTCCATGGCGTGAAGAACGCCAGCAGGAACAGGATGAAGGACTTGAACGCACCAAGGAACGAGTGCTGGCCGAGCAATGCCATCAGGGTCGCAGCACCGACGATGCCCAGCACGAACACCAGACGCTGCAAGCGCGTTACTTTCAGCTCACCACGGAAACCGCTGATGATGGTCGCGATGCACATGAAGCTGCCGTATGAGTTCAGTGTGGAAATGGTGACCTTGCCGAACGCGATGCTGAAGTACAGCAGCGCAGCAGTGGCACCGGTACCGCCCAGGCCGACGATGTAGGCCACTTCGTGACCGGCGAATTGCCCGTTGGCCGAAGCGGCAGCGAACACGCCGAGGATCATCGCCACCTGTGCACCAATCACCGAACCTGCGCCAGCGGCAAAAAAGGTTTTCACCGAGGAAGTCTTGCTCGGCAGGTAACGTGAATAGTCGGCCACGTAAGGGCCGAAAGCGATTTGCCAGGACGCCGCAAGCGACACCGCGAGCAAGAAACTGCTCCAGCTGAAGTGGCGGATCTGCAACAGTGCGCCAACGTCAACCTGGCTCATCAGACGGCTGAACAGGTAAACAAAGGCAATCACACCAATGACACTGGCAACACGGCCGATCCAATGGATCACCCGATAACCGAGCACCGTGACCAGCACGATGACACTGGCGAAGATGAGGATCCCGACGCTGTCGCTGACGCCAAACAACTGGCCCAGCGCCTGGCCGGAAAGCACGGTCCCTGTTGCGGTGAAACCGAGGTACATCAGGCACACCAGCACGATCGGGATCGCCGCACCATACACGCCGAACTGCACGCGGCTGGAGATCATTTGCGGCAGGCCAAGCTTGGGGCCTTGCGCGGCATGCAACGCCATTACGCCGCCGCCGAGCACTTGCCCGATCAGCAAACCGATGAACGACCAGAACACGTCACCACCCAGCACCACGGCCAGGGCCCCGGTGACAATCGCGGTGATTTGCAGGTTGGCACCCATCCACAGGGTGAACTGGCTAAACAGACGACCGTGTCTTTCCGCTTCCGGGATGTAGTCGATCGAACGTTTCTCGATCAACGGTTTGTTGCCTGCACGCTCGCTGCTGACAGCCATGATTCAACCTCTGTGGATTGTTTGTCGATGTCGTTTTTGTTCTATGTAGGAGCTGCCGCAGGCTGCGATCTTTTGATCTTCGGCGTCACTGATGACGCCAAAAGATCGCAGTCTGCGGCAGCTCCTACAGGTTATGCGTCGGGCCACCCATTACAGGCGGCCCGCATTTTTATTTACCGGTGATCATCGGCAGGTTCAGCCCCTGCTCCTTCGCGCAGTCGATCGCGATCTGGTAACCGGCATCGGCGTGGCGCATGACGCCCGTCGCCGGGTCGTTGTGCAGGACGCGGGCGATACGCTCGGCCGCTTCATCGGTGCCGTCGCAGACAATCACCATGCCCGAGTGCTGGGAGAAGCCCATGCCGACGCCGCCGCCGTGGTGCAGGGAAACCCAGGTCGCGCCGCTTGCGGTGTTGAGCAGGGCGTTGAGCAGTGGCCAGTCGGACACGGCATCGGAACCGTCCTGCATCGATTCGGTTTCGCGGTTCGGGCTGGCAACAGAACCGGAATCCAGGTGGTCGCGACCGATCACGATGGGCGCCGACAGCTCACCGCTACGCACCATTTCGTTGAACGCCAGGCCCAGCTTGGCGCGCAGGCCCAGGCCAACCCAGCAGATACGTGCCGGCAGGCCCTGGAAGCTGATGCGCTCGCGCGCCATGTCCAGCCAGTTGTGCAGGTGGGCGTCGTCCGGAATCAGCTCTTTTACCTTGGCGTCGGTCTTATAGATGTCTTCAGCGTTGCCCGACAGCGCAGCCCAACGGAACGGGCCGATGCCACGGCAGAACAGCGGACGGATGTAGGCCGGTACGAAACCCGGGAAGTCGAATGCGTTTTCCACGCCTTCTTCCTGGGCCATCTGACGGATGTTGTTGCCGTAGTCGAAGGTCGGGATGCCTTGTTTTTGGAAGGCGAGCATCGCCTTGACGTGCACGGCCATCGATTGCTTGGCGGCCTTGATCACCGCAGCCGGTTCGGTCTTGGCGCGGGCGCGATACTCGTCCCAGGTCCAGCCAGCTGGCAGGTAACCGTTGAGCGGGTCGTGGGCGCTGGTCTGGTCGGTGACCATGTCCGGGCGCACGCCGCGCTTGACCAGTTCCGGCAGGATTTCAGCGGCGTTACCCAACAGGGCGATGGAGATCGCCTTGCCTTCCTTGGTGTATTTGGCGATGCGCGCCAGAGCGTCGTCGAGGTCTTTGGCTTGCTCGTCGACGTAACGGCTTTTCAGGCGAAAATCGATGCTGACCTGCTGGCATTCGATGTTCAGCGAGCATGCACCGGCCAAGGTGGCAGCCAGAGGCTGCGCACCACCCATGCCGCCCAGTCCGGCGGTCAGTACCCACTTGCCTTTAAGATCATCGTTGTAGTGTTGGCGACCGGCTTCGACGAAGGTTTCGTAGGTGCCCTGGACGATGCCCTGGCTGCCGATGTAGATCCAGCTGCCGGCGGTCATCTGGCCATACATGGCCAGGCCTTTGGCGTCGAGCTCGTTGAAGTGCTCCCAGCTCGCCCAGTGCGGTACCAGGTTGGAGTTGGCGATCAGGACGCGCGGGGCGTTGGCGTGGGTCTTGAACACGCCGACCGGCTTGCCGGATTGCACCAGCAGGGTCTCGTCGTCATTCAGGTTGGTCAGGCTCTCGACGATCTTGTCGTAGCACTCCCAGTTACGTGCCGCACGACCGATACCACCGTACACCACCAGTTCCTTGGGGTTCTCGGCGACTTCCGGGTCGAGGTTGTTCATCAGCATGCGCAGCGGCGCTTCGGTCAGCCAGCTCTTGGCGGTCAGCTTGTTACCGCGGGCAGCGCGGATTTCAACGTCACGAAACTTGGTAGTTTTATTGTCAGTCACGAAAAAGACTCCTCAGCGATCAATCCAAACCAACCCTGGCGGTGGGTAAGCCAGCCTGTGCGCGTCAACGCGCCACAAGCGAATCAGTGGACGTTGCGGGGAGTCTCGACCGACTCATACGCATACGTCTTTACTTGTACATACAAGCATATGCAATCAAGCGGCCAACTTGTTGGATGAGCATTCAAGAAAAATTCTGAAATGGCTGGAGAGCGCCTGGATCAAGGGCTGCGGCGTAGATGAAAATTTTCGAGGGGATTTTTTGAAGAGGGGTGGCGTTGTTACTTGAACGTGGTTTTGCGCCACGCTGGGGCGTTCGGTAACAAAGTGGTGCGCGTTCGGGAACGCTGGAAAGCAAAAGATCGCAGCCTTCGGCAGCTCCTACAGGGTTTACACCATTCAATGTAGGAGCTGCCGAAGGCTGCGATCTTTTAAGGATTTTGAATCAGCGTGCGGTGAGCTCGATCACGCAGCAGGCACCATTACTGGAGACTTCCAGCAGGCCGGTGTTACCGATGAGTTGCAGGCAATCATGACGACCGAGTTGCGAAGCAGCGTTACCGACCTTCACCTCAAGCGCATCGCTGACGCTGAACACCAGCACAATCCCCGCCTCACTGAAAAACCGTTGCTCACCGCTCAGCCATTGCAGCCGTGCGCTGTAACATTGCGGCGCGTATATCAGGTTGAAATCGCGGATCGGCCCACCCAGCAAGGTGCACGACACCTGGCTCTCGCCGCTGAAGGCAAATGGATCGATCGGTAACAATGGCCGCGTGACCTGACCGTCGACCGACAGGGTCATGCCATCGCCCTGCAACACGGTGATGATTCGCTCATAGCCGGCGAAGGTGGAAAACCCGCCCGACTCGCCAATGTCGGCGATCGACAGGCGCCAGCCGAAACCGTCCAGGCCAGTCCCGGCATCACGGGTGATCTCTTCGGTGCTGCCGCCGCCGTTTTTCCACGGCATGCGCGGGTAATCTTTGGCGCGTAAAACTTTCAAACTGCTCATTTATGAAAGCGTCCTTCCAGACGATGACGGGAACCGGGGTGGATCAGGCGGGCGGCGGTCACCGGCTGACGGCCGGACCAGGTGCGGCGACGGATCAGCAGGCACGGCTCGCCTTTTTCAATCTGCAGCAACTTGCATTCGGACGGCTCGGCCAGAATCGCCTCGACCACGTGTTCGCCTTCGGTCAGCGGCGCGACCTGGTTCAGATAGGCGTACGGCGTTTGCAAGGTGAAGTCCTGCTTGAGGTAGTCAGGCGCCACCAGTGCGTTGACGAAACGGTCTTCGATTTGCACCGGGATATCGTTTTCGAAATGCACGATCAACGAGTGGAACACTTTCTGCCCTTCACGCATGTCCAGCGCCAGGGCACGTTCGGAGCCTGCGGCCTCTTCTTCAAGAGTGATCACCTTGCAGGTGTGGCGATGGCCACGGGAGGCGATTTCGTCGGCAATGTTGTGCACTTCAAACAGCGCGGACTGGCTTTTTGGCTCGGCGACGAACGTGCCGACACCCTGCATGCGCACCAACAGACCGTCGGCGGTCATTTCGCGCAACGCGCGGTTGATGGTCATGCGGCTGAAACCCAGCTGGCTGACCAACTCGCTTTCCGACGGAACGCGGTAATGCGGCGGCCAGTTACCGCTGTCGATTTGCTGGGTGATCATCTGTTTGACGCGGGCGTACAAGGGCGCCGGACTGTCGCCCATGTTCGCGGCCAACGGAGAGACTGGAGGCGGAGTCGGCACGGTTAATCCTTGGTCGTTTGATTGATATCGCTAGCTTGCCGGAGTTTACCGGGCAGGCAAACGTCTGTATATGTATATACAAATAACACACGATGGGGTGCTGAACCATGTCCGCCTTCTTTGCCGAACGCGCGCTGCTGCCTAACGGATGGGCCAACAATGTACGTCTTGAGGTCAGCGCCGATGGCGTCCTGACCCATATCCAGGCCGACTCCCATGCAGATGACGCCGAACGGTTGAGCGGTCCGCTGCTGCCAGGCATGCCGAACCTGCACTCCCACGCCTTCCAGCGGGCCATGGCCGGGCTGGCGGAAGTGGCAGGCAACCCGAATGACAGTTTCTGGACCTGGCGCGACCTGATGTATCGCCTCGTCGGAAAAATCAGCCCGGAACAACTCGGCGTCATTGCCCGCCAGCTGTACATCGAAATGCTCAAGGCAGGCTACACCTCGGTGGCCGAATTTCATTACGTGCACCACGACACCCACGGCCAGCCTTACGCGGATCCCGCCGAACTGGCGCTGCGCATCAGCCAGGCCGCCAGCGCCGCCGGTATCGGCCTGACCCTGCTGCCAGTGCTCTACAGCCACTCAGGTTTCGGTGGCCAGACGCCAAACGACGGTCAGCGTCGCTTTATCAACAGCACCGAGAACTACCTCAAGCTGCAATCGCGACTGCAGCCGATACTGGCGCAACAACCCGCACAGTCCCTGGGTTTGTGTTTCCACTCATTGCGTGCGGTCACACCGCAGCAGATCAGCGAAGTGCTGGCGGCCAGCGACAAGCAATGCCCGGTGCACATTCACATTGCCGAACAGCAAAAGGAAGTGGACGACTGCTTGAGCTGGAGCGGTCGTCGTCCACTGCAATGGCTGTATGAAAATACCGAAGTCGATCAACGCTGGTGCCTGGTCCACGCCACCCACGCCAACCCGGAAGAAGTCACGCTGATGGCCAAGAGCCGGGCCATTGCCGGCTTGTGCCTGACCACCGAAGCCAACTTGGGCGACGGGATATTCCCGGCGGTGGATTTTCTTGCTCAGGGCGGGCGCATGGGCATTGGTTCCGATAGCCATGTGTCGTTGAGCGTTGTGGAAGAACTGCGTTGGCTGGAATACGGGCAACGCCTGCGTGATCAACGGCGCAATCGCTTGTATGGCGCGGATCAGCCGATGGTCGGCCGCACGCTATTTGATGCTGCACTGGACGGCGGTGCGCAGGCGTTGGGGCAACCGATAGGTGCATTGGAGGTTGGCAAGCGTGCGGACTGGCTGGTACTGGACGGCAGTGATCCATACCTGGCCACTGCGAGCGGCGATGGAATCCTGAATCGCTGGTTGTTTGCCGGTGGAGATCGTCAGGTGCGTGATGTGCTGGTCAATGGCCAGTGGGTCGTGCGTGACGGACGTCATGCCGGGGAAGAGGAAAGCAGCCGCGCCTTCACTCAAGTCCTGCGCGAACTCCTGGGCTGACCCCAAAACAACTGTGGGAGCGAGCCTGCTCGCGAAAGCGGTGTCTCAGTCAACAGCTCTGTCAACTGACACGCCCTCTTCGCGAGCAGGCTCGCTCCCACAATGATTATGCGCTAACCGTCAGTGGGAGGTCTTGGCCATCTGCGTATCCGACGCTCGCCAGATCAGCCGCGTGGTGTCGTAACCCTGCTGACGCGCCTTGCTCAGCAACTCTTCACGCACCACACCGTTGACGGTCGGGGTGCGCGCTAACAACCACAGGTAACGGCGGCTAGGATCGCCAACGATGGCAGTCTTGTAGTCATCGCTGACGTACAACACCCAGTATTCGCCCTTCGCCACACCCGGTATCAACCTTGAAAACCAGGTATCGAATTCAACCCACAATTTGTCGGTCTTGCCTGGCACCTGTGGATAAGCCGTGCCCCTGACCTCTTCCCATTCCCACTGCGGGGTCAAGCAGCGATTCAACACCGCGACGTTACCGTCAGGCTTGAGTGTGTAGTGGGCTTCGGACTGCGCACAGTCGCGCTGGAAGTACATCGGCAGTCGCGCCAACTCGTACCAGGTACCTTGATAGCGCTTGAGATTGACACTGTTGGCGGTTTTGGGCGCCAACGGGTCCTGGCCAGAACTGGCACAGCCGGCCAACACCAGGCCGGCAAAAAGCATGATCAATAACCGCTTCATTGTTTTTCTCCCGCGGGCACGTGGCCCCGGTTTACTTCAGGCCTTGGCCGGAAAACATCAACACTTTGTCACCGGCGAACTGCACGCTGATAAAGCTCTTCTGGTCGCCCCATGTGCAACTGGACATTCCAAGCGCGCCTGAGCAATCGGTAGGTTTGCCCAAGAGGGTCTCGACCTCGGCCTTGGCCATTCCTGACGACAGCTTTGAGTAGTTTTCCTGATTGACCTTGCTGCACGCAGCCAACAACACGCAAAACGATAGCAGGGCGATGGATCGCAGCGACATGTGAAACTCCACGGACGAGGGTATTGGCATGACTGCCAAGCTGAACCTTAGAAGAGAAAAGCCCTATCTGGTTCCCTGCCCGACGGGCTATTTATCAGGCCGCTCGTCTGTCTTTTCACAAAAATTAGGAACTTCGTCCCGCCGTCCGGGTATTTCATCGGTTTTTGCATAAAGCGTCTAATCTTTGGCGCCGTTCTGTCGACATACAAGCAACGCTAAGCCACGCCCGTGGCATTTGCTTCCCCTTTTGTAGACCCGATCTCCTGCGGTAGCTCATCCAATGACCAGAAACATGAAATTCAGCCACAAGATCTTGTTGGCTGCCGCCCTCGTGGTGGCCGTCGCATTCGCTTGTTTCATCCTGTTCAACGACTATCGCCAGCGCCAGACCTTGCGCAGCAGCACCGAAGCCTCGATGCAGGAACTTGGCAGCCTGACCACCAGCAATATCCAGACCTGGCTGGAAAGCCGCATGCAATTGCTGCAATCAATGGCCCAGCAGGTCAGTGCCGACGGTAACGCCCCCGCCAGCCTGAAACGAATCATCGACCTGCCCGCCTACACCGGCAACTTTCAGTTGAGTTACTTCGGTGGCGCCGATGGCGTGATGTTCTCGGTCCCGGCGGGCAATCGCGCGCCGGATTACGACCCGCGCACCCGCGGCTGGTACAAGGCTGCGAACAGCGCGCAACAGACCATCGTCACCGAACCGTACATCGCCGCCTCTTCCGGCAAGCTGGTGATCACGGTGGCAACCCCGGTTCAGCGCCAGGGCCAGATGATTGGCGTTGCCGGCGCCGACATCGACCTGTCGAGCGTCAGTGCGATCATCAACTCGCTGAACTTCGGCGGCCACGGCCATGCCTTCATCGTGGGTGCCGACGGCAAGATCCTGATTCACCCGGACAGCAAATGGGTACTCAAGAACCTCACCGACGCTTACCCTAACGGTGCGCCGACGGTCAGCCCGGGCATGAAAGAAGTCGAGATCGACGGCAAAAGCCAGTTCATCTCCTTCACCCATGTCAACGGGGTGCCGTCTGCAGACTGGTACGTGGCACTGGTGCTGGACCAGGACACCGCGTTCTCGATGCTGAGCGAATTCCGCACCTCGGCGATCATTGCCATGGTGATTGCAGTGGTGATCATCATCACGTTGCTGGGCATGTTGATCAGTTTCCTGATGCAGCCGTTGCTGACCATGGGCCGTGCCATGCACGACATCGCCGAGGGCGAAGGTGACCTGACCAAACGCCTGACCATCCACGGCCATGACGAATTCGGTGCACTGGGGCTGTCATTCAACCGTTTCGTTGAACGCATCCACACCTCGATCAGCGAAGTGTCCTCGGCCACGGGCCAAGTCAACGAAGTGGCCCTGCGCGTTGTCGCCGCGTCCAATTCGTCGATGTTCAACTCCGATCAGCAAGCCTCCCGCACCAGCAGCGTCGCCGCCGCGATCAATCAGCTCGGCGCCGCCGCCCAGGAGATCGCCCAGAACGCCGCCCTCGCCTCACAGCACTCGAGCGATGCGCGCGCGCTGGCCGAAGAGGGCCAGCAGGTGGTGGATAAAACCATCTCGGCGATGCACCAGCTGTCGGCAAAGATCAGCGACTCGTGCGGCAACATCGAGACGCTAAACAGCAACACCGTCAACATCGGGCAGATTCTGGAGGTGATCACCAGCATCTCCCAGCAAACCAACCTGCTGGCGCTCAACGCGGCGATTGAAGCCGCGCGCGCCGGTGAAGCCGGACGTGGTTTTGCGGTGGTCGCCGACGAAGTGCGCAACCTCGCCCACCGCACACAGGACTCGGCGCAGCAAGTGCAGAAGATGATCGAGGAACTGCAAGTCGGCGCCCGGGAAGCGGTCACCATCATGACCGACAGCCAGCGTCAGAGCGAAAGCAGCGTCGGTATCGCCAACCAGGCCGGCGAGCGCCTGGGCAGCGTGACCCAGCGCATCGGCGAAATCGATGGAATGAACCAATCCGTTGCGACCGCAACGGAAGAACAGACAGCCGTGGTGGAATCGATCAACGTCGACATCACCGAGATCAACACGCTGAACCAGGAAGGCGTGGAGAACCTGCAGTCGACCTTGCGTGCATGTGCTGATCTTGAACAGCAGGCGGCGCGGTTGAAGCAGTTGGTGGGTAGTTTCAGAATCTAAGGCGATCTCACCGGCCTCATCGCGGGCAAGCCCGCTCCCACAGGTATCCTGGTGTCCACACTATTTGTGTTACACCACAAAACACTGTGGGAGCTGGCTTGCCAGCGAAGGCGATATCAGCAACAGCGAAAAACTAGAACCTTGAACCGGGTTTCGACAGAAACTCCAATTCCTCAGCCGTAGACTCCCGCCCCAACACCGAATTGCGATGCGGAAACCGTCCAAACTGCGCAATCACCTTCTGATGCCGCTCGGCAAAATCCAGATAATCGGCAAACAATGCCCGATCACTCTCCGGCTGTTGCGCAACCAGTTCGATATGACGCGAAACGCCTTCGTTCTGCACCGCAAGGTTCTCGCTGTGCTCGAATACCAGCAGGATGAACACTCGCTGAATCGGTAATAACTGCCGGTCAAAATCCGCAGCAATGCCTTGGGCGACCAGTTTCTGGGCCCGTAGATCACCGGAAAAGGCTTTGGGGGTCTCGCGAAAGATCATGCGGGGGAGTTGATCAAGCAACAGCACCAGTGCCAGCCAACCTTCGGGACATTGCATCCACTCGGTCAATCCGCCGGCCAGTGCCTGCTCGACCTGGTCCCCGAAACGCTCTCGCGCTTCGAGGTCCTGGCTGTCACGCTTGCCGAACCACAACTTGCCCTTGTCAGCCGCGATTGCCCTGGCTTCTTCGGCTGTACCGAACCACCAATCGAGCAACGGCTGCCAGGGCGCGTTCATGGTTTATTCCTTGTGGTAAGCCGTAACGCGTGCAACTTCTTCTTTCGAACCGAGGAACACCGCTACGCGCTGGTGCAGACCTTCAGGCTGGATGTCGAGAATACGTTGGTGACCATCGGTGGACGCGCCGCCCGCCTGCTCCACCAGGAACGACATCGGGTTGGCTTCGTACATCAGGCGCAATTTGCCTGGCTTGGACGGCTCGCGGTTGTCGCGCGGGTACATGAACAAGCCACCACGGGTCAGGATGCGATGCACGTCGGCGACCATGGCCGCGACCCAACGCATGTTGTAGTTCTTTTTCAACGGGCCTTCATCGCCTGCCAGCAACTCGCCAACGTAGCGCTGTACCGGTGCTTCCCAGTGACGCTGGTTGGACGCGTTGATGGCAAATTCCTGGGTCGCTTCAGGAATGGTGATGTTTTCGTGGGTCAGTACGAAGCTGCCCATTTCACGATCCAGGGTGAAACCTTTCACGCCGTCGCCCAGGGTCAGGATCAACATGGTCTGAGGACCATAGATCGCGTAACCGGCGGCCACTTGCTGGGTGCCTGGCTGCAGGAAAGCCTTTTCATTCAAGGGCTCGTTCTGGCTCAGGTATTCGTTCGGACAACGCAGTACCGAGAAGATAGTGCCGACCGGGGCATTGATGTCGATGTTCGACGAACCGTCCAGCGGGTCGAACACCAACAGGTAGGCGCCTTTCGGGTATTTGCCCGGGATCTGGTAGGCGTTGTCCATTTCTTCGGACGCCATGCCAGCCAGGTGACCGCCCCATTCGTTGGCTTCCAGCAGGATCTCGTTGGAGATCACGTCGAGCTTCTTCTGCACTTCGCCTTGGACGTTTTCAGTGCCCATGCTGCCCAGAACGCCACCCAGGGCGCCCTTGGACACGGCGTGGTTGATCTCCTTGCAGGCACGCGCCACCACTTCGATCAGGAAGCGCAGATCGGCAGGAGTGTTGTTGCTGCGGGTCTGCTCAATCAAATAGCGACTCAAGGTAACGCGGGACATGGAAGGCTCCGGAGGAATGGGGGGACTAAAAACCCGCGCAGTTTAACGCGAGTCGGGGCGCATTTCCTCCTATCAGACGTGATCGGCTGAAGAGAGTTCATGCGCGGGGTTCAGCGTAGTAGGAAATGGGCTGGATGTGAGCAGGAAAGTGGCGATCAAATCAGCATTTTTATTGACTGATCGACCGCCTTCGCGAGCAGGCTCGCTCCCACATGAAACGCATAACCTGTGGGAGCGAGCCTGCTCGCGAATGGTGCGTAGCGCCAGCCATTCTCAGGTATTGGCGGGCGGCTTGCGCAGCAGGCTGAATGCCATAGCCGCCAGAAACAAAACCCCAAGCAGCAACACCGCCCACAGGCCAAACTTCTTCCAGTCGGTGCCCACCGCCGCCGGCAGTGTCGAAACAGCCGGCGTCGTCACCACCCCACCATCAACCGACGCCTGACCCAACGTCGCCAGCTTAGCCGGGCTGTAATCCGGAATCAGCGTCGACAATGGCAAGTTCGCCGCCTTAACCGTCGCATTGCCCAGTACCAGCGTATAGGGCTCTGACCCGCGCGCCAGAAACACCAGTTGCGTGGCCCGCACGGCAAACTTCACGGTTGGCGCCTGTGCGCCCAGGCCACCACCGCGCTCGTCCACGGTCAGTTTCAACTGTTGTATGGCTTGCCCCGGCAACTGCAACTCGTTCTGCACCACGTCCTCGCCATTCTGGGTCAGGCGATAGAGCAAGCCACTGCTCAACGGTTGCCACGGCAAGCTGCTGTCGCGCCGTCCAGACAGGATGACCGGCGCCAGGCTGTTAGGTTGACTCAATTCAACCTGCACTCGCTCGACATTCAGCCCCCTCGGTAATTGCCAGGTGTATTCACCTGCCTTCACGCTATTGCCGTCCAACGCGTGGGACCAGGTCAACGGCAGCGGTAAGCTACGCACGCTTTGCAACTGCGCCGATGTCAGTATCGGCGCCGATTGCGGCGAGTCCCACAGCAAGCGCAGATAGCGTGCAGACTGCCCCGGCAGGCTGACCTCATGCTGCTCGACCCGCTCATCGGCAAACGTCAGCCGCGCCAGTTGCCCCTCGCCCCAAGACTGCCAATGCTGCAAATCGTCGCTGGCCTCGATGCTGAACCGCTGGAAGCCATCACGCTCACTGGTCCAGTCGAGGATCAACTGCTGCAGCGGCGCCTTGATCGCGCTGGCATCCAGTAGCCAGCCACGTAACGCTTCCTCCCCCACCTCCAACTCAGTGGAAGGCTGCACCTGGACCAGGGTGCCATTGGCGCTCGCTTGCACGCGAACGCTCGGGGCATGCCCGGTGGCATCCGCCGAGTCATAAAGCGGGAACCATTTGACGTCAGTCAACGTAGGGTTGTCGTCAGCTTGTGCGTTTGCCCGTGACAGGGCATAGGCTTGCGGTTCGCCAGCGGCGTTGAACACGCGCACATCACTGAGGTCGGTCTGGCGTGCGCTCAGTTGCACAGCCAGGGGCAGCTCAACGCGATACCACGGACCTTCACCGCTCACGGACAACGGCACATGCGTGGCAAAGTCCGCCGGTGATTCCTGGGCCCACGTTTCCTGGAAAGAGACAGAGAGTGCCATGCCCATTGCAAAGATACCCAACCAGGCCCGGTTCAGCTTTTGACTCAAGACGACACTCCTTCGGTTTGCGGCGCCGGCTTTTCGGGGGCCCCGGCAGTTTCGACGCGCCTGGGTGGCAACGGGGCGAAATAGCCCACTACCAGCAGCAGCACGCCCACGCCGATAAACGACACGATCCGCGCCAACCCGCCACGGTTGCTCAATTCGACGAAGAACAGTTTCGCTACCACCACGCCAATCAGGGCCGCACCGATCAACCAGACTTCACGCCGATGACGCAAATGGCCACCAATCATCAAACCCAGCGCCATCAAGGTCCAGACGATGGACAGGCCGGCCTGGACCCGCATCGACTCGAGCAAGGCGGGCAGCTCGAACGGTACGCCGCCCCAATGGTGAGCCGTGCGCATCACCAGGGCAGTGAAGAACGTGAACAGCGAAGCGCCGACGATCGCTTGCACAGCGGCCGCCACAGCAGCGCTGTAGCTCCCGGGAATCACCTGTTGCGCTGCCTCACTGCGGGACCAGGCGTAGACACCGAACAACGCAAACAGCAGGCCCAATTCCAGCGGGTTGACCAGCGGTAAATAGGGCAAGGGATCAGCCTTGCCATCACTGACCGTATTGGCCAGCCAGAACCAGCCCAGCATCAACAATGCCAAAGGCGCGGCGGCATACACACGGTATTCGCGAGCGTAGACCGACACCGGCCAGGGCCAGGCACGCGGTGCCGCCATCAGCACCAGGTACAAGCTCGGCAGCAGCGCCCAGCCCAGCCAGCGCCAGGCGTTGTAGTGCTCGGACAACAGCAGCAAGCCATAACGCAGCTCCAGGGCCAGCACACCGATCAGCAACCAACAACCGAGTACGTGAGCGCTGCTCAGGGCAGCGCTCGGCAGGATCGGCGCCAAGCGTCGCAAGGACAGGAAATGCACGATGAACACCACGGCCCACAGCAGCCAGCCGGCGTTGGCGGCCGGATGAAAGCGCGGATGCCAAGCGGCGAGCAACACCAGGCCGGCAGCCGGGATCAGCAAGGTGCAGAGCACGCCCAGCGCGGGCCACGCCAGGCGCAGCGCCAACATGGCCCACAGCGCCACACTGGTTGCCGCGGCTGCCAGCAGCAATGTCGCCTGCAGGGGCAACGGTGCAAACAGCAGCACTTCACTGACCCAGGCCAGCGCCCACCACCCTGCTCCCCACGCCAGCAACACCCGCGACAAACGCTGCAGGTTCACACCATCGATCACCGTGACAGCAAAGCCGACTTGCAAACGCCACGCCCCGATCAATGCGACCAGGCCCAGCATCAGCGGTGACCAGAAGCCAGCATGAGCCAACGGCCGCACGCCTTCGCTGACCAGAGGTTCAGCCACCAGGAACAGCACGGCGCCCAGCAGCTGAACGACAAACGCGCTCAGCAGGAATGTAGCCGAGCGCAGGTGCAGACCGACGAACAAAGTCAGCAGCCCGGCCATTGCCCAACTGATTGACGTGCCATGGGCGAAAAAGAACATCGGCGCCAGCAAGTAGACAAATGCCAGGCCGAAAGCGGCCAGAACCGGCAAGACATGACGCTCCCAGGACGACACCTGCCCAGGCAAGGCCTTGTGCAACTGATGGAAACTGAACAGCAGTGCGCCGCCGAGCAACAACGCTCCCAGCGGCGTGCCATCAAGCAGGCTATTCTCACCGCTGCGCAATTCACTGAGAAACACCAGCGCCGCGCCCGCTTGCAACAACAAGGCAAATGCACGAGCGAGCGAGCGAGCGCTGCTGACGCAGGCCCAGCCAGAAAATCCCCGCGCCTTCCACCGCCCAGGCGCCACTCGTCCACCGCGCATCCAGCCCCAAGGGAATCGCCAGGCTGGCGAAAATAACGCCCAGCGCCAGGCAGGTTTCCCCCAACAGCAATGCTCGTCCCATCAGCATCCGAGCCAAGCCCATGTAGATCATGCCGAGCGCCAGGGCGCTGAACGCGGCAGCGAACTCCAGATGCTGAACCACGGCGAACTGCAATCCAAAGCCAACCAGAGGCGGACCGAACAGCAGTGTGCCGTCGACGTAATCACCCTTGCGCGCGGACCAGCGCAACAGCGCCTCACGGCTGTCATCCTCGGGCGCGCCCCCCAAATGCAGCAATTTACGTCGGGAGAACAACAAGCCAATGGCCAGGTACATCACGAAGAAAAGAATCAGGAACGGCTCGGTGCTCCACAGCAACTCTGGCGTATAGGAGCGCAAACCCCAGGCGAACCCGATACCGAAGGTGCCGGTGAAGCCGATCACGTTGAGCAAGCGCCAGGCCTTGAACCAGGCGATAACGAGGATGCCGGCGTTGAGCAAGGCGAAGTAACTGAACAACGCGACGTGACTGCCAGCCCCCGTGGAAGCCAGCAGAGGCGCGGCAAATCCGCCCAGCGCGGCGGCGGCGGCCAGGCCCAGTGCGTCCTGCGTAATGGCCAGGATCGCCGAAAACACCGTCACCGCCACCAACAGGCCAAATGCCGCTGTGGGATCGAGCAACGGATGCAGGCGCATCGCGGCAAACACCGTCAGGTACAGTACGGCAATGGCGGCGCCTTGCAGCATCAAGGCGTAAGCACTGTTACGCGTTCGCAGCCACCAGCCCAGGCCCAGCAGGCCCATTGCTACCGCCGCGACACCGGCATAGCGCAATTCGATCGGCACCACCATGCCCTCGGTGGCGTAGCGCAGCAGGAAAGCCAGACCGAGGAACAACAGCATCACACCGACCCGCAGCACGGTGTTGCCACCCAATAACCACGCACGCGCCGCGTTGATGGCGCGCTCGACGAGGCTTGGTTCGGGGGGATTGGCGCGTTCGCGGTCGGCTGGCGCGGGTTTCCATGCATCGAAGGGCTGTGTATGGCTGGACTGGGTAGCCGCAGCGGTGGCCGTCTCCAGATCGGGCGGCAGTTCCCAGATCAGCTCAGGGGTTTCGACGGGGGCCTGAGTGACCGCGATGTCAGCAACTGGAGCGGCAGCGCTGGCTTCAGGCACCTTGATCCCGGGCCCCTCAAGCAAAGCCAAGCGTTGCTCGACCGCGCGCAGTGCAAGTTGCGCCTGTTCGAGCAGGCGACGCTGCTCAATGGCCTGCGATCCCAGCCTGCCAATGTGAACGGCCTGCCCGATACCCAACCCGAGTAACGCGCCCAGCAACGCATCGCTGAACGACTCGTCGAGTATCCAGCCCAGCACCAGGCCCACAAGCATGAACATCCATTGCATGGTCGATATCCCTAAGCGCAATCCAGGAAGATTAGCGCAGCCAGCTCCAAAAAGATCGCAGCCTCCGGCAGCCCTTACAAGGACATACAAATCCCTGTAGGAGCTGCCGGAGGCTGCGATCTTTTACGGCTGCCAGTATATCGACCCGCTGGAAAAGTTACTCCAACGCCTTCCAGATATCCGTGGCGTACTCGCGAATCGTCCGGTCAGAAGAAAACCAGCCCATGCGCGAGGTGTTCAACACCGCCGATCGCCACCATTCCTGGGAATCGTGCCAAAGGGCTTCGACGCGCATCTGCGCATTCCAGTAGGAGTCGAAATCGGCGCAGACAAGGAAGCGGTCGTAATCCACCAACGAATCGATCAAGCCGGTGTAACGGGACGGATCATCCGGCGAGAACACCCCGCCGCGAATGGCTTGCAATACATCATTGAGTCGATGGGACGCGGCAATGTCCGGCACTGCGCTGAACTCGTGGTTCTGCTTGCGCGCTTCGACCTGCTGGGCACTGAGACCAAAGATGAACATGTTCTCCGCGCCGATGCGCTCGGACATCTCCACGTTGGCACCGTCCAGCGTGCCGATGGTCAATGCACCGTTGAGGCCGAATTTCATGTTGCTGGTCCCCGAGGCTTCAAAGCCGGCAGTGGAGATCTGCTCGGACAGATCCGCCGCCGGAATAATGCTCTCCGCCAGGCTGACGTTGTAGTTGGGCAGGAACACGACCTTGAGCAATCCGCGTACAGTCGGGTCGTTGTTCACCACCCGGGCGATGTCGTTGGTCAGCTTGATGATCAACTTGGCCTGGTGATAACTGGCCGCCGCTTTACCGGCGAAGATCTTCACCCGTGGCACCCAGTCGATTTCAGGTTCCGCACGAATCGCCTGGTACAACGCCACGGTGTGCATCAGGTTGAGCAGTTGGCGCTTGTATTCGTGGATCCGCTTGACCTGCACGTCGAACATCGCCGCCGGGTTGACCGCCACCCCCAAACGTTCGTGAATCAGGTAGGCCAGGGCCTTTTTGCTGTGCAGACGCTGTTCGGCGAAGGCCTTGCGGAACGCAGGCTTGTCGGCGAATGGCTGCAGGTCGAGCAGTCGCTCCTCGGGCTTGTCCAGCAAGTCCGGGCCCAGGGCATCGACCAGCATCGAGGTCAGCTCCGGGTTGGCCTGGTACAGCCAGCGGCGGAACGTGATGCCATTGGTCTTGTTGTTGATCCGTTGCGGATAGAGCTTGTGCAGCTCGGAGAACACCGTCTTGCGCATCAGTTGCGTGTGCAAGCCGGATACGCCGTTGACACTGTGGGAACCGAGGAACGCCAGGTTGCCCATGCGCACACGTCGACCGTTGTCTTCCTCAATCAAGGACACCGCGCGCAACACATCGAAATCATGGATGCCCTTGGCCCGCAGCGAGTCGATGTGCTGGGCATTGATCAGGTAAATGATCTGCATGTGCCGTGGCAGCATGCGCTCCATCAGGCCTACCGGCCAGGTTTCCAGCGCCTCGGGCAGCAACGTGTGGTTGGTGTAGGAAAGCGTGTCGACCGTCACCTGCCAGGCCGCGTCCCACGCCACGTCATAGACATCCACCAATTGGCGCATTAACTCGGCCACGGCAATCGAGGGGTGGGTATCGTTGAGCTGGATCGCTGCGTGATCGCCCAGGGTCAGGACGGAGGTGTGCATGTTGCGATGACGGCGCAGCAAGTCCTGCAGGGAGGCGGCAACGAAGAAGTATTCCTGGCGCAACCGCAGTTCCTGGCCGGCCTCGGTGCTGTCTGCCGGGTACAGTACTCGAGAGATACTTTCGGCCCGGGCCACTTCCGCCACCGCTCCCAGGTGATCGCCGGCATTGAAGCGTTCCAGGTGCAAATCTTCCATAGCCCGCGCGCGCCACAGCCGCAACGTGTTCACGCTTGCCCCGCGCCAACCGACCACGGGTGTGTCATAGGCAATGGCTCGTACGGTTTCCGCCGGGTGCCAGACTTGCTTGGATTTGCCTTCGCTGTCGGTCACGGTCTCGACGCCGCCACCGAAGCCGATCGGGTAAACCACTTCTGGGCGCTCGAACTCCCACGGATTGCCGAAGTCCAGCCAGTGCTCGGTCTGTTCCTGTTGCCAACCGTCGACGATGGCCTGACGAAACAGGCCGTGCTCGTAACGAATGCCGTAGCCATGACCCGCGATGCCCAGGGTCGACATGCTTTCCATGAAGCATGCAGCCAGTCGTCCAAGACCACCGTTGCCCAACGCCGCATCAGGCTCCAGCAGGCGTATGCGTTCAAGATCGACGCCGAGTTCGGTCAGGGCTTCGCGTGCCACGTCGAGCAGGCCGAGATTGCTCAGGCTGTCGTAAAGCAGTCGGCCGATCAGAAATTCCAGGGAGAGGTAATAAACCCGTTTCTGTCCTTTGCGGTAAATCTGCCGAGTGTGGTCCATCCAGTGCTCGACCATGTGATCACGCGCTGCCAGGGCAATGGCTTCGAACCAGTCATGATCGAAGGCGTGATCCGGGTCTTTGCCCACCGCGTAGGTGAGTTTGGTCAAGACGGCGTCGCGGAATGCGGCCACCTCTGCTTCGCGAACAAGTGGTTCTTGAGTCATCGATAGGACCTCGAGCGAGCTTGGAGTTGTCTGAGACTAGACGGTCTGACAAACGGTATAGACTCTGGTTCGGCAGTTTTTCCTGTTAATGCGCATCAAGCCGGCAATACATTGTCATGTACCTGATTCAATGCAGGGGCCGTGCCGGATTAGTGGTGCTGCGTGGATGCCCATGAAAAAAAACTGGCGAAAGGTTGTTCAAAAATCCACCAGTCCCGGTATGATCGCGCGCCCTGATGCACACGCTGGTAACAACCGATGATGAAGCCCAACCTGATCGCCGCCGCGGAGATCGACCGACTCGACACCTGGGCCAAGTACTCTGCCCCAATGTGCGGCTCCTGCCTATCGAGCTGCTGCACCCTGCCGGTCGAGGTCAAGATCAAGGACCTGATCCGCATCGGCATCGTCGACGAGTTCGAACGCGGCGACCCGCCAAAGAACATCGCCAAGCGCCTGCAGAAGGAAGGGATCGTCGAGCGCTATAACCAGAAGTCCGAGATCTTCACCCTCCAGCGCATGAGCAACAACGATTGCCTTTATCTGGATCGTAAGAGCCGTCTGTGCACTATTTATGAAAAGCGCCCGGATACGTGCCGCAACCACCCGAAAATCGGCCCGCGGCCGGGGTATTGCGCGTACAAGCCCAAGGAAGTGGTGCGTGAAACCAATTCCCGGAGTATCGAGCGGTTCTGATCTGATCGTTCCCACGCTCCGCGTGGGAATGCAGCCAGGGACGCTCCGCGCCCCAAAAGCGTGACGCAGAGCGTCACAAGAGGCGTTCCCACGCAGAGCGTGGGAACGATCAACCTGGCACCGCACAAATCGCAGACAAACAAAAACGCCCCCGATCTCTCGACCGGGGGCGTTTTCGTTCAGCCGGGGCTAAATCTTATGCCTTGGCTTTCTTGGCAGCGCGGGTACGCTCGCTTTCGTCCAGGATCTTCTTGCGAAGACGGATGGACTTAGGAGTCACTTCACACAGCTCGTCGTCCTGGATGAATTCCAGGGCCTGTTCCAGGGTGAAGCGAACAGGTGGAACCAGGGCGATGGTTTCGTCTTTACCCGAAGCACGCATGTTGTCGAGCTTCTTGCCCTTGGTAGGGTTGACGCCCAGGTCGTTGTCACGGCTGTTCAGACCAACGATCTGACCGTTGTAGATTTCCTGACCGTGTTCAACGAACAGCTTGCCACGCGCCTGCAGGGTTTCCAGGGAGTAGGTCAGTGCCTTGCCGGTTTCAACCGAAACCAGAACGCCGTTCTGACGGCCGGACATGTCGCCGGACTTCATCACGTCGTAACGGTCGAAGATCGAGGTCAGGATGCCAGCACCGTTGGTCAGGGTCAGGAACTGGTTACGGAAACCGATCAGACCACGAGCAGGGATGTTGTATTCCAGACGCACACGGCCCTTGCCATCCGGCACCATGTTGGTCAGGTCACCCTTACGCAGGCCCATCTCTTCCATCACCTTGCCTTGGGATTCTTCCGGCAGGTCGATGGTGACGTTTTCGTACGGTTCGTGCTTCACGCCGTCAACCAGACGGATGATCACTTCCGGACGGCCTACAGCCATTTCGAAACCTTCGCGACGCATGGTTTCGATCAGAACCGAGAGGTGCAGTTCGCCACGGCCCGATACCTTGAACTTGTCAGCCGAGTCGCCTTCTTCAACGCGCAGTGCAACGTTGTACAGCAGCTCTTTGTCCAGACGTTCCTTGATGTTACGGGAAGTCACGAACTTGCCTTCTTTACCGCAGAATGGCGAGTCGTTTACCTGGAAGGTCATGGAAACGGTTGGCTCGTCGACGGTCAACGGCTTCATCGCTTCGACGTTGTCCGGGGTGCACAGGGTGTCGGAGATGAACAGCGATTCCATACCGCTGATGCACACGATGTCGCCTGCAGCAGCTTCTTCAACGTCTACACGGTGCAGACCGTGGTGACCCATCAGCTTCAGGATACGACCGTTACGCTTCTTGCCGTCGGCGCCGATAGCCACAACCGGGGTGTTCGGCTTGACGCGACCACGAGCGATACGGCCAACACCGATAACACCCAGGAAGCTGTTGTAGTCCAGTGCGGAGATCTGCATCTGGAACGGACCGTCACGGTCAACAGCCGGCGCTGGTACGTTGTCGACGATCGACTGGTACAGCGGGGTCATGTCTTCAGCCATTTCGTTGTGGTCCAGACCGGCAATACCGTTCAGGGCCGAGGCGTAGACGACTTTGAAGTCCAGCTGTTCTTCGGTGGCACCCAGGTTGTCGAACAGGTCGAAGATCTGGTCCAGAACCCAATCCGGACGCGCGCCTGGACGGTCAACCTTGTTGATGCACACGATCGGACGCAGGCCGGCTTCGAAAGCCTTCTTGGTCACGAAACGGGTTTGCGGCATAGGGCCGTCTTGAGCGTCAACCAGCAGCAGAACGGAGTCGACCATCGACATTACGCGTTCTACTTCGCCGCCGAAGTCGGCGTGGCCCGGGGTGTCCACGATGTTGATGTGGTAGCCGTTCCAGTTGATGGCGGTGTTTTTCGCCAGAATGGTAATACCGCGCTCTTTCTCCTGGTCGTTGGAGTCCATCACGCGCTCGTCGTTGAGCTCGTTGCGCTCCAGGGTGCCGGATTGACGCAGGAGTTTGTCTACCAGGGTGGTTTTACCATGGTCAACGTGAGCAATGATGGCGATGTTACGTAGATTTTCGATCACTTGTGTATCTCGATCAGAGGATTCGGTGCGCTGACAAGTCTTGGCAGCGATTTACAGTAGAGTCAGGCCTTGCCGTTACAGCTTGACGGCGGCGTCGGGGGGCCGGTGACGCAAGCCACAGGCAAACAGCCCCGGGCACTTAGCTCGGTCGATAAACGCGCACATTGGCATGTCCCTCACTGAGCAAATGGTGGGCATGCAGGCGACTCATCACGCCTTTGTCGCAATAAAGCAGGTACTGGCGAGTAGGGTCCAGTTCCTTGAAACGAGCGTTCAGTGCATAAAACGGCATCGTTTGTACCTCGATGCCAGCAAGGTCCAGCGGGTCGTCTTCAGCGGCATCCGGGTGACGGATGTCGATCACGATCTGACCGGCCAGCGCTTCGCTGACTTCTTCAATTTGAAGGTCCTGGCCCAATTCGTCGATCACGCGATCGATCGGTACCAGTTTGGCGTTCTCGAGCGCACGCTCAAGGACTGCCATGTCGAATTCTTTCTCTTCGTGCTCCACCCGATGGCGCTTGGCAGCAGTCTTGGGGTTCACCGAGATGACCCCGCAGTACTCCGGCATGTGCCTGGCGAAGTCGGCGGTGCCGATTTCGTTGGCCAGGTCGATGATGTCCTGCTTGTGGCTGGCGATCAGCGGACGCAAGACCAGCTTGTCGGTCACGCAATCGATCACGGACAGGTTCGGCAGGGTCTGGCTCGATACCTGGGAGATCGCCTCTCCGGTGACCAACGCGTCGATGTGCAGTCGATCGGCAATTTGGGAGGAAGCGCGCAACATCATACGCTTCAATACTACGCCCATATGACTGTTATCGACTTTGCCGAGAATTTCTCCCAGCACTTCTTCGAACGGCACACTGACAAATAACACGCGTTGCGAGCTGCCGTACTTCTTCCAGATGAAATGCGCGACTTCCATGACGCCCAATTCGTGTGCACGCCCACCCAGGTTGAAGAAGCAGAAATGCGCCATCAGGCCGCGGCGCATGATCTGGTAGGCGGCGACGGTGGAATCGAAGCCGCCGGACATCAGCACCAGCGTCTGCTCCAGCGCACCCAGCGGATATCCGCCAATACCGTTGTGTTGGCTATGGATCACGAACAACCGTTGGTCGCGAACTTCGATGCGCACTTCGATTTCAGGCTTTTTCAGGTCAATCCCGGCGGCACCGCACTGTCGGCGCAACTGGCTGCCGACATATTTCTCGATGTCAATCGAGCTGAACGGGTGCTTGCCGGCACGCTTGCAACGCACCGAAAAAATCTTCCCGGCCAGCGCATCACCGTAGTGCTGCTTGCACTTCTCGACGATGTCATCGAAGTCACCCAGCGGGTACTCGTCGATTTGCAGGAAATGCGCAATGCCCGGCATGCAGCTCAGGCGCTCACCCATCTCCTTCAGGGCCTTGGGCTCGCTGACACGGGTCTCCAGCTCGAGATTGTCCCACACGCCGTTCACCACCACAGCCGGGTCCAGATCGCGGAGCACGGCACGGATGTTCTTGGCCAACTGGCGGATAAAACGCATCCGTACCGGGCGGCTCTTGATGGTGATCTCTGGAAAGACTTTTACGATTAATTTCATGGAAACAGCGCGCGCGAGGCCTGCCGAAAAAGGGGGGCGCGGATTATAGCGGAAATTGCTCAAGGTTTAACCAGTTAATATGCAGAAGGTTTTGCGCGCACCAAAACGGGTCATTTATTGAAACGAGCGCCACATTGTAGGGCGGTATTTTCCGCATTAAGGTGCTTTACCGCCTTAAAAGCGTGAATTCGGGGCAAAAATCCCATGGTGGGGCACTGGCATGCAATTTGCTCCCTTGTGAGGCAGGTTGCCTTGGCAGAGTATTCGCGCCGGCATCACAAACATCTAAGGGCATCCACTACCAGCCCTAATCCACCCGGAGGACACTATGTCGAAGTCGGTTCAACTCATCAAAGATCATGACGTCAAGTGGATTGATCTGCGCTTCACAGACACCAAGGGCACTCAGCACCACGTGACCATGCCGGCTCGCGACGGGCTGGATGAAGACTTCTTCGAAGTCGGCAAGATGTTCGACGGCTCCTCCATCGCTGGCTGGAAAGGCATTGAAGCTTCCGACATGATCCTCATGCCGGACGACAGCACTGCCGTACTGGACCCGTTCACCGAAGAGCCGACCCTGATCCTGACCTGCGACATCGTCGATCCTTCGAGCATGCAAGGCTACGATCGCGACCCACGTGCGATCGCCAAGCGCGCTGAAGAACACCTGAAAGCCTCCGGCATTGGCGACACCGTATTCTGCGGCCCGGAGCCAGAGTTCTTCATCTTCGACCAGGTGAAGTTCAAGTCCGACATTTCCGGTTCCATGTTCAAGATCTACTCCGAACAAGGTTCGTGGATGTCTGACCAGGACATCGAAGGCGGTAACAAAGGTCACCGTCCAGGCGTCAAAGGCGGCTACTTCCCGGTTCCACCGTTCGACCACGACCACGAAATCCGTACCTCCATGTGCAACGCACTGGAAGAAATGGGCCTGACCGTCGAAGTTCACCACCACGAAGTGGCAACTGCCGGCCAGAACGAAATCGGCGTCAAGTTCAACACCCTGGTGAAGAAAGCCGACGAAACCCAAACCCTGAAGTACGTCGTGCACAACGTAGCCGATGCCTACGGCCGCACCGCTACCTTCATGCCTAAGCCCCTGTACGGCGACAACGGTTCGGGTATGCACGTTCACATGTCCATCTGGAAAGATGGCAAGAACACCTTCGCAGGCGAAGGTTATGCCGGCCTGTCCGATACCGCCCTGTACTTCATCGGCGGCATCATCAAGCACGGTAAGGCCCTGAACGGCTTCACCAACCCGGCGACCAACTCCTACAAGCGTCTGGTTCCAGGCTTCGAAGCTCCGGTCATGCTGGCCTACTCGGCCCGTAACCGTTCCGCCTCGATCCGTATTCCTTACGTGTCGAGCCCGAAAGCCCGCCGTATCGAAGCGCGTTTCCCGGATCCGGCTGCCAACCCGTACCTGTGCTTCGCCGCACTGATGATGGCTGGCCTGGACGGCATCCAGAACAAGATCCACCCTGGCGACGCAGCTGACAAAAACCTGTACGACCTGCCGCCTGAAGAGGCGAAAGAGATCCCACAAGTTTGCGGCAGCCTGAAAGAAGCCCTGGAAGAGCTGGACAAAGGTCGTGCGTTCCTGACCAAAGGCGGCGTTTTCAGCGACGACTTCATCGACGCCTACATCGCCCTGAAAAGCGAAGAAGAAATCAAGGTTCGTACCTTCGTACACCCACTGGAATACGAGCTGTACTACAGCTGCTGATCCGGTAGCGCCTGCGCAAGCGGCGTGACAAAGAGGCCTCCTTCGGGAGGCCTTTTTTTTGTAGGCAACTTCTCACGCAGGGGGTCCATGTTTCCCCGGGCATTCACGGCAACGTCCGGCATAAAAAAATATCGGCTAACCGTAGCCTGTACCGTCTTGAACTCAAAGGACGGCAACATGAAACCCTCCATGCTCACCCCCCTATTTACCGCCCTCATCGCCCTTGCCCTACAGGGCTGTAGCAACTCAGCGTCCACAGTAGCGATCGAACGCAAAGTCCTGTTGCAAAGCAGCGCCTCCTGGGACAGCACGCCTTACACCCATTACCCTTACGCCGAACCACAACTCTCGGTGCTTAAACTGAAAATTCCGGCCAATACGCAACTTCCATGGCATCGCCACGCCATGCCAAATGCGGCGTATGTCCTCAGCGGGGAGCTGACGATAGAAAGCAAGGAAAGCGGCCAGGTTCGACGCGTCAAGCAAGGCGAAGCGGTGGCCGAAATGGTCAATATCACCCACCGCGGAGTCACCGGCGAGGAACCGGTAGAACTTATCGTGTTCTATGCTGGCAGCGAGGGTATTCCTTTGTCGGAGTAATTTTTTGCTGCTCACAGGGAGCCTGAATGCGACCATTCTTATTATTTCTTGGGCTTTTATCAGGCTTCCCTGCAACGGCCCAGATCTACAAATACACCGATGCTGCCGGCAACACGGCCTACAGCAATCAACCACCCGATGGAGTAAGCGCTCAGACGGTTGATTTACCCCCGCTTAACAGCGTCGATCGTCAACCGCCCAACGAACCTCCTGCGCCCACCCCCATCCGCAACCGCGAGCAGATAAACAGCACCTACGAGACTCTTGAGCTGACTGGCGTGCCCAACGACGGGGCCTTGCGCGCCAACAACGGCACCTTCACGGTCAACGTGCTGATCAAACCACGCCTGCAAGGCTCGCATCTGTTCAGGTTGTTACTGGACGAGCAACCCTATGGCCAGCCAGGCAACGTTCCGAGCCTTCAACTGGTAAACATCGATCGCGGCCTGCACAGGCTCGCCGTTCAAGTGATCGACGGCGACACGGTCATACAACAAAGTCCCACCTTGACCTTTACCTTGCAGCGGGTGCACAAGCGTTGAAAGCCTGGCAGCGTTTTCGCTTCTTTTAACCTTGCACAGGTTTACGCACTATATTGGTGCGATTAGTTGCACGACGTTCCAATCACAGCCCATTTTGGTTCGAAACTACCCGCGAAAGCTGGCAGAACGCCACGCAATCGAGCGTCAAACGCCTGTTTCAGGGGTTTAGCGCTTCTTTTCGGAGCCTTGGTTTGGTTTTTGCATTTTCCTCGCATCAGCTCTTTATTCATGCGCCAAAAGAGGTCCTGAATGACCATCAGCGACGCACTACACCGCTTGCTGCTCGACAACCTGACCACCGCCACCATCCTGCTCAACGCCGAGTTGCGCCTTGAGTACATGAACCCCGCGGCGGAGATGCTCCTGGCCATCAGCGGCCAGCGCAGCCATGGGCAGTTCATCAGCGAGCTGTTTACCGAATCCACCGAAGCGCTCAACTCTTTGCGCCAGGCGGTCCAGCAGGCGCACCCGTTCACAAAACGCGAAGCAATGCTCACTGCCCTCACCGGCCAGACCTTGACGGTCGATTACGCGGTAACACCGATCCTGAGCAATGGCGACACGCTGCTTCTGCTCGAAGTCCATCCCCGCGACCGCTTGCTGCGCATCACCAAGGAAGAGGCCCAGCTGTCGAAGCAGGAAACCAGCAAGATGCTGGTGCGGGGCCTGGCCCATGAAATCAAGAATCCGCTGGGCGGTATTCGCGGCGCGGCACAGCTGCTGGCCCGCGAACTGCCGGAAGAAAGCCTGCGTGACTACACCAACGTCATCATTGAAGAGGCCGACCGCCTGCGCAACCTGGTCGATCGCATGCTCGGCTCGAACAAGTTGCCATCACTGGCCATGTGCAACATTCACGAAGTGCTGGAACGCGTCTGCCATCTGGTCGAGGCCGAGAGCCAGGGCTGCATCACGTTGGTGCGCGACTACGATCCGAGCATTCCAGACGTCCTGATCGATCGTGAACAAATGATCCAGGCCGTGCTGAATATCGTGCGCAATGCGATGCAGGCCATCAGCAGCCAGAATGAGCTGCGCCTGGGCCGCATCAGCCTGCGCACCCGCGCCATGCGCCAGTTCACCATTGGCCACGTGCGCCACCGCCTGGTGACCAAGATCGAAATCATCGACAACGGCCCGGGCATTCCTGCGGACCTTCAGGAAACCATCTTTTTCCCCATGGTCAGCGGCCGTCCGGACGGTACCGGGCTGGGCCTGGCCATTACCCAGAACATCATCAGCCAGCACCAGGGCTTGATCGAATGTGACAGCCACCCCGGCCACACCACATTCTCGATCTTTCTGCCACTGGAACAAGGAGCCACATCGACATGAGCCGTAGTGAAACCGTGTGGATCGTCGATGACGACCGTTCTATCCGTTGGGTCCTGGAAAAAGCCTTGCAGCAGGAAGGCATGACCACGCAAAGCTTCGACAGCGCCGATGGCGTGATGAGCCGCCTGGCGCGCCAGCAGCCGGACGTGATCATCTCCGACATCCGCATGCCCGGCGCCAGCGGCCTGGACCTTCTGGCGCGGATTCGCGAGCAACACCCACGGCTGCCAGTGATCATCATGACAGCGCACTCCGATCTGGACAGCGCTGTCGCGTCCTATCAAGGCGGAGCGTTTGAATACCTGCCCAAGCCGTTCGATGTCGACGAAGCGGTTTCCCTGGTCAAGCGTGCCAACCAGCACGCTCAGGAACAACAAGGCCTGGAAGTGCCGGTCGCATTGACCCGCACCCCGGAAATCATCGGCGAAGCACCCGCGATGCAGGAAGTGTTTCGCGCCATCGGGCGCTTGAGCCACTCCAACATCACCGTGCTGATCAACGGCGAATCCGGCACCGGTAAAGAACTGGTGGCGCACGCCCTGCACCGCCACAGCCCGCGCGCCGCTTCGCCATTCATTGCACTGAACATGGCAGCGATCCCCAAGGACCTGATGGAATCCGAGTTGTTCGGCCATGAAAAAGGCGCGTTCACCGGTGCCGCCAACCTGCGCCGCGGTCGATTCGAACAGGCGGATGGGGGCACGCTGTTCCTCGATGAAATCGGCGACATGCCGGCCGACACCCAGACTCGCTTGCTGCGGGTCCTGGCCGATGGCGAGTTTTACCGCGTCGGTGGTCATGTCCCCGTCAAAGTCGATGTGCGGATCATTGCCGCCACGCACCAGAACCTGGAAACCCTGGTGAATGCCGGGAAATTCCGTGAAGACTTGTTCCACCGCCTCAACGTGATCCGCATCCACATACCGCGCCTGTCGGACCGTCGCGAAGACATCCCGACCCTGGCCAAGCACTTCCTCAGCCGTGCAGCGCAGGAACTGGCGGTCGAGCCGAAGCTGCTGAAAAACGAAACCGAGGAGTATCTGAAAAACCTGCCATGGCCGGGCAACGTGCGCCAACTGGAGAACACTTGCCGCTGGATCACCGTGATGGCCTCGGGTCGCGAAGTGCATATCGGCGATTTGCCACCGGAGTTGCTGAGCCTTCCGCAGGATTCGGCCCCGGTGACCAACTGGGAACAGGCGCTACGCCAGTGGGCCGACCAGGCACTGGCTCGCGGTCAATCCAGCCTGCTGGATAGCGCCGTACCGACTTTCGAGCGGATCATGATCGAAACTGCCCTCAAGCACACCGCCGGCCGCCGCCGCGATGCCGCCGTGTTGCTGGGCTGGGGGCGAAACACCCTGACTCGCAAGATCAAGGAACTGGGGATGAAGGTTGATGGTGGGGATGATGATGAGGGGGATGAGGGTTAATCAGCCTTAGTTCTTCCCTGACCGTCACACCCAATTCGCGAGCAGGCTCGCTCCCACAGTGGATTTGTAGTGTTCTCACTATCGAGTGAACGCTACCGAACCTTGTGGGAGCGAGCCTGCTCGCGAAGCTTTTTGGGCTCACGTGCACCGCCGGAAGGCACCGTGAACCGCAATCGCGCACGGCAACTGCTCCTAAATCCCGCCTCCGTTCGCAATCGAACCCCTATCGAAGAAACACGAAAACCCCGGATTACGGGGCTTTCAGCTTTACTACGCGACTTTCTGTTTCAACTTGTTAAAACCTGGCACGCCCCCTGCAATAGTCTCATCAGTGATGCAGATCACCACCCAGTTTCGGGGACCTTGGTACAGGCAGGCCGGGGATTCCCCTCTTTACACCGGGCTCATACCGCACAAGCGACGAGCCTCCCAGTTTTGGGGTCCTTGGTACAGGCAGGCCGGGGATTCCCTCTTTACACCGGGTTCAAGCGCAATGCGCGAGCCCTCCCGTTTTGGGGACCTTGGTACAGGCAGGCCGGGGATTCCCTCTTTTATTGCTCCCGGAGATGGATCTCCAGCCGCCAGCGGTCATCGACCTCGCTACCGGCCCACTCACCCTGAAGGGGACGGGCCGCCACCAGCGTCAACAACAATCCCCCGTCACTCAAGCGCACCCGCCAGTTCACATCCTTGCCATTGAGCTTGAGCTGGCCTTTTTGCGCCTTGCCTTGAGCTTCGAACAACAACGCAACACTGCCTTCCACGATCTCGCCGTGGGTCTTGGGCTCATTGTTGAACCACACCACCAAGCCGTCGCTGGTCACTTCGATCTGTTGCAATTCGCTGGGGTCTGGGGTGGTCAGACGACCGATCATCAACCCCACCATGACCCCCACAATTGCCAGCGAAGCCATCACACGCGGGAATAGTTTCGAACGAGGGTCGGCTTGCGGCGTAGAATGCCGCTCATCTCTACCTTCGGAGCCGTGCATGTTTCACGTCATCCTTTTCCAACCAGAAATTCCGCCGAACACCGGCAACGTTATCAGGCTGTGCGCCAACAGTGGCTGCCACCTGCATTTGATCGAACCGCTGGGCTTTGAGATGGACGACAAGCGCCTGCGCCGGGCGGGCCTCGACTACCACGAGTATGCCACCTTGCAACGTCACGCGGACCTGGCCAGCTGCCTGGAAAGCCTCGGTCATCCACGTTTGTTCGCCTTCACCACAAAGGGCTCGCGGCCGTTTCACGACGCCAGCTTCACCCCTGGTGACGCCTTCCTGTTCGGTCCGGAAAGCCGCGGCCTGCCAGCCGAGGTGCTCGACGCTTTGCCCGCTGAACAACGCCTGCGCCTGCCGATGCGCGAAGGCTGCCGTAGCCTGAACCTGTCCAATACCGTGGCCGTCGCCGTGTACGAAGCCTGGCGGCAGAACGACTTCAAGTAACACCACGCCCCCCTGTAGGAGCTGCCGAAGGCTGCGATCTTTTGATTTTTAAGATCAAAAGATCGCAGCCTTCGGC